>JAGGYX010000016.1 GCA_021162305.1 Thermoplasmata archaeon
ATATAAATCTTCTAAAATCAAAATCTTCATCTGAGGTGTAGTATTCTCTACGAATTCTTTTTTCATCAAGAAAAAGTTTCTTTTTAGCCAATAAATCTTCTTTTGATGGCCCTATCCTCGCAGCAGCTGTAATATTTGCAGAGCGTTTTACTGCATTTTGGGTAGCAAGATTCCTAATTACTTCCTCAAATTTCATATTTTTCCTAATATATATTGGCTATCGTTTTATAAAATTATACATATCATCTTCTTTCTGCACCTGTTTTAAAGAAAGTATAATAAACTATATGATATTTGCATTCCATATAAAAATGGAATAGGGCCGGTAGATCAGGGGAAGATCGCTTGCTTCGCGAGCAAGAGGTCGCGGGTTCAAATCCCGCCCGGTCCATTGGGCCCGTGGGGTAGCTTGGCATCCTTCCAGCTTGGGGTGCTGGTAACCCGAGTTCAAATCTCGGCGGGCCCATCCAAAATTTTTTATATATGCTTCAATTAGGCAATAATGAAAAAAGTTGGAATTGTAGCCATAGCAGGGATTTTTCTGCTGCTTGGCTGTGTCGGGAATAACGCTGCCAAAACATTTACAATGAGCATGGATGAAGTTTTGCAGGATAGGGAAGTTAATATGACAGGGCAAACATATTATTCAGGTTTCAAAACCTTAGATGACGGAGATACTTTGATAATAGAAGATAAAATATGGAACATGACTTACAATAGCCAGTATGATGCCACGATGGTTTTATTTTCCTCAAACAATAGTCAGGGTTTGATTTTTTCTGGAAATATAACAAATAAATTCCGTGACGGAGAGAATGTAAAAGTAAAGTTACACATAATAGAAGATAAATTTGATTATAGCTATCAAGGACAAACATGGAAAATAGATGTTGAATATTATAAAGAGGGATGGGACATGACAAATCACACTGCAAAATATCTTCCAGCAAATGTAATCTCAGCATAAAAATCCATTAAAAATTTCATACAATTATTCATAACATTTATATTTGCTCCAGTATTCATTAATGTGGTTACGATGGATGAGGAGCTTGCCAAGGAGAGAATAAGAAATTTGCTCACGCCCGAAATAGCAGTTTGCAAACCATGCAGAGAGAAATATAATGAGCTTGCTTCATGCAGTATATGCGGCAAAAATTTACTTGACCCAAATTATAAAGGACTGGTTTATGAATGCCCAATATGTGGCAAATTATTTTGCGAAGAATGCTGGAATAAGATGGAAGCAGGAGAGATAACTCACCATCATGAAGAGAAAGTTTTCAAATAATGTTTTTTAAAATGAGCGACGAATATAGTGTTGATAAGATTAAAGTACTCGAGGGATTAGAGGCAGTTAGGAAAAGACCTGCAATGTACATTGGCTCCACTGATGAAAAAGGATTGCATCATTTGATAGAAGAAGTTGTTGACAATTCTGTTGATGAAGCTTTAGCTGGCTTTTGTGATAGAATAGAAGTTATAATAAATGAAGATGGAAGCATAACCATAAATGATAATGGGCGTGGCATTCCTGTTGAGATTCATAAGGAATATGGTATATCTGGCGTTGAAGTGGTGATGACGAAGCTCCATGCAGGTGGAAAATTTGATAAAGGAGCATATAAGGTGGCGGGCGGGCTGCATGGCGTCGGCGTTAGCGTTGTAAACGCCTTATCAGAATGGCTTGAAGTAGAAGTTAGAAGGAATGGGAAGATTTTCAGGCAGAGGTATGAGAAGGGGAAGCCAGTTACAAAGCTTGAAATTGTTGGTTCCGCCGCTGACACTGGAACGAAGGTGACTTTTTATCCTGATAAAGAGATATTTGGAAATAAGCAATTCGACTATTATGTTATAAGGAAAAGGTTGCAGGAGCTTGCATTTTTAAATAAAGGCTTGGAAATAAGGTTCATTGATAAAAGAAATGGAAAAGAAGATGTTTTCATATATGAGGGGGGCATAGCAGAATTTGTTGAGCATATAAATAGGAATAAAACGCCATTGCATAATGTTATATATTTTGAAGGGGAGCGGGAAGGCGTAAAAGTAGAGGTTGCCATTCAATATACAGACGGATATGTTGAAAATGTTTATACTTTCGTGAATAATATAAATACGAGAGAAGGAGGAACTCATCTGTCAGGCTTTAAATCTGCTTTGACAAGAGCTTTAAACGAGTATGGCAGGAAAAATCTCTTTAAGGGGGACGAGAATTTAAGTGGCGAGGATGTAAGAGAGGGCTTGACAGCCATAATTTCATGCAAGGTTCCAAATCCACAGTTTGAAGGGCAAACAAAAACAAAGCTTGGCAATAGCGAGGTTAAGGGAATAGTGGAGAACATTGTTTATGACAGCCTGTCTCAATATCTTGAAGAAAATCCAAATGTTGCAAGGAAAGTAATAGAAAAAGCTTTGCAGGCTGCAAAAGCAAGAGAGGCGGCAAGAAAGGCAAGAGAGCTAATAAGAAAAAAGAGTTACATTGAATCTCTCTCATTGCCTGGAAAGCTTGCAGATTGCACATCAAATGAACCAGAAAAATGCGAGTTGTTCATCGTCGAGGGCGATTCTGCTGGTGGAAGTGCAAAACAAGGAAGGAATAGAAAATATCAGGCAATACTCCCGATAAAAGGAAAAATATTGAACGTCGAGAAGGCAAGCTTTGACAAGCTACTGGAAAATAATGAAATAAAAGCCATAATCTCTGCCATTGGCACAGGCATAGGAGATGAGTTTGATATAAGAAAGGCAAATTATCATAAAATAATTATAATGACCGATGCCGACGTGGACGGAGCTCACATCCGAACCCTGCTGCTGACATTCTTCTTCCGATATATGCGTGGTCTTATTGAGAATGGTTATGTCTACATAGCTCAGCCACCATTATACAGAATCAAAAAAGGAAAGAAGGAATATTATGCTTATAGCGATGAGGAAATGCGCAGCATCGCAGGCGACGGCGCAGTCATTCAGCGATATAAGGGCTTGGGGGAAATGAATCCAGAGCAGCTTTGGGAGACGACAATGAATCCTGAGAAAAGAATATTGAAGAGGGTGGAGATAGAGGACGCCATAGAAGCAGATGAGCTTTTCACAATCCTTATGGGGAAAAATGTTGAAGAGCGTAGAAAATTCATTCAAAAACATGCAAAGGAGGTAAAGAACCTTGATATCTGATAGAATTATAATCCGTCCCATAGAAGAGGAAATGAAATCTTCTTATCTCGACTATTCAATGAGTGTAATTGTAGGAAGAGCACTGCCTGATGTGAGAGATGGTTTGAAGCCAGTCCATCGTCGCATATTATATGCAATGAATGAAATGGGCTTGCATTATAATAAGCCACATCGCAAGTCTGCAAGGGTGGTTGGTGAGGTTTTGGGAAAATATCATCCTCACGGCGATGCAGCAGTTTATGATGCGTTGGTAAGAATGGCTCAGCCATTTTCCATGCGTTATTGCCTCATCGATGGCCAGGGAAATTTTGGGAGTATCGATGGCGACAGCCCTGCTGCCATGCGTTATACAGAGGCGAGGCTAAGCAAAATAAGTCAGGAATTGCTTAAAGATATTGATAAAGAGACGGTGGAATGGCGTGATAATTTTGATGGTACACTTAAAGAGCCTGTTTTTTTGCCATCTTTACTTCCAAATCTGCTTTTAAATGGTTCGACTGGCATAGCTGTTGGCATGTCCACCAATATGGCTCCTCATAATTTAAAAGAGGTTGTAGATGCCATAATTGCAACAATTGATGAGCCAGATATAACAACAAAAGAACTCATGAATTACATTAAAGGACCAGATTTTCCAACTGGCGGAATAATTTATGGAAGAGGAGATATATACAGGGCTTATGAAACGGGACGGGGATTGATAAAGGTTAGGGCGAAGATGCATTTTGAAGGAAATGATATTGTTGTAACAGAATTGCCATATATGGTGAATAAGGCAGAGGTGATAAAGCACATTGCTGATTTGGTTAGAAAGGATGTTATCAAAGGAATAGCTGATTTGAGAGATGAATCAGATAGGAAAGGAATAAGAATATTTATTAAATTGAAAAAAGAAGCAGTGCCAGAGATTGTTCAAAATCAATTATTCAAGCATACGCAGCTTGAAACAACATTTGGCATTTTAAATATTGCTCTTGTAAATGGCGAGCCAAAACTGCTTACACTCAAGGATTTGATAAATGAATATATAAAGCATAGAAGGCTCATCATAAGGAGAAGAAGCCAGTATGAGCTGAAAAAAGCAAAGGAAAGAAAACATATTCTGGATGGATTTATAGTTGCATTGCAAAACATTGATGAAGTTATTAATTTAATAAGAAAATCAAGAGATGCAAAAGAGGCAAAAGAAAAGCTTATACAAGCCTTCAATTTTTCAGAAGAACAAGCCAAAGAAATTTTGGCAATGCGTTTACATAGCCTGACGAGTATGGAAAGAGAAGCTTTAGAAAATGAAAGGAAGGAAAAGTTAAAAGAAATAGAAAAACTTGAGAAAATTTTGCAAAGCGAAGAGGAAATAAACAGAATAATAAAAGAAGAATTACTCTATTTAAAAGAAACTTATGGAGATGAGAGAAGGACGGAGATAAGAGAGGCAAAGGTTGAAATGGATATCGAGGATTTAATACAGGAAGAAGATGTTGTAATAATTTTGACCAATGGAGGCTACATTAAAAGGCTTTCAATAGATGAATACAGAAGCCAGAGAAGAGGGGGAAAGGGCATGATAGCAATGAAAATGAAGGAAGAAGACACAATATATAAAATTGTTAAAGCATCCACGCATGATACAATACTTTTCTTTTCTTCAGATGGCAAAGTTTATTCCAAAAAAGCTTATGAAATCCCGCACGGAAGCAGGCAGAGTAAGGGAAGAGCAATAGTAAATTTTCTTCCCTCTGGCAACATAGTTGAATTAATTCCCGTAAGCAATTTTGAAGGTAATGTAATATTTGCAACAGAAAATGGAATTGTAAAGAAAAGCAGGCTGAAACTTTTCTCAAAAATAAGGGC
>JAGGYX010000201.1 GCA_021162305.1 Thermoplasmata archaeon
GAATCAAGTTTAAATCTTATCAATCTTCTAAAAAAATCAAAAAGATCAATGAAAGCCCAAATTGTAGAGAACTATCTTAAAATGATGAAATTATCTTTTAGAGAGTGTTATAGAGTGCTTAAAAAAGAGAAGTTTTATGCCATGGTTGTAAGTAAATATCACACATGGATTATTAACGGAAAAGAGCAAAGAATTGAGACATCCAAAGTATTGGCAGATTTGGGAATATCTGAAGGATTTAAGCTGGCAAGAATAATACAGCATGGATTGTCCAAAGCAGACAAAGGAAAAATAAATGTAGAGGATATTTTACTTTTTCAGAAATAGATCTGCAGTTACCTTTTTAAAATGCTTTTCTTATACCACCATGAAACTTGTGGAATGTGTTCCAAATTTTAGTGAAGGGAGGCGTAAAGATATTATAGATGCAATCATAAATGAGGCAAGAAAATATAATGTGAAGATACTCGGCGTGCATAGTGATTCTGACCATAACAGAACAGATGCCACCATAATTGGAGAGCCAGAGGAAGTGAAAAAAG
Organism: Thermoplasmata archaeon; assembly: GCA_021162305.1. GTDB lineage: Archaea > Thermoplasmatota > E2 > UBA202 > JdFR-43 > JAGGXW01. The sequence continues at coordinate 543 of JAGGYX010000201.1, forward strand.
CTGTTATGGATATGGCTATAAAAGCAGTGGAACTGATAGATATGAACAAGCATCATGGAGAACACCCTCGAATGGGAGCAATGGATGTCGTTCCTTTTGTTCCTCTTGCAAATGTAACAATGGAAGATTGCATCAAACTTGCTCATGAATTTGCAAAGGAATTTGCTGAAAAAACAGGTGTGCCATGTTTCATGTATGAAGAAGCTGCAACAAAGCCAGAAAGAAAAAACCTTGCAGATGTGAGAAGAGGCGAATTTGAAGGATTGAAAGAAGAAATAGGAAAAAATCCTGAAAAAACACCTGATTACGGCCCGAATAAAATACATCTGACTGCTGGCGCTACTGCTGTGGGGGCTCGCGAGTTTCTAATTGCATTCAATGTAAATCTTGCCACCAACGACATTGAAATTGCAAAGAAAATTGCAAAAGCTGTCCGTCATAGCAGCGGAGGATATCGTTATGTCAAAGCAATGGGATTTGAGATAAAGGAGAAAGGATATGTGCAGGTTTCAATGAACATGACAAATTACAAGAAAACGCCTTTATTCAGAGTTTTCGAGACGATAAAAAGAGAAGCAGCTCGCTATGGAGTGATGATAAAATCTGCAGAGATAATAGGCATGACACCACTGCAGGCAATCATCGATGTTGCAAACTTCTATCTCCAGCTTGACGAATTCGATGCCAACCAAATCATAGAAAAAGCCCTTCTGGAGGAATTCCTATGATGATAGACAAAAGCGTTAAGGAGTTGCTTGATGCCATATCAAGCAAGGCGCCCACGCCAGGCGGCGGGAGTGTAGCAGCATTGGCGGGAGCAATATCATGCAGTCTGGCGGCGATGGTATGCAATCTTACTATAGGAAAGAAGAAATACGAAAGCGTTGAAGAAAAAATGAAGGAGTTACTTGAAAAGGCAATGGGATTGCGAAGGCGATTCGAAGAGCTCATTGATGAGGATTCAAAAGCTTTTGATGAGGTCATGAAAGCATTTAAAGAAGGCGGAGATAAGGAGACTGCTTTTAAAAAAGCCGCTGAGGTGCCTATGGAGACAGCTTCGCTATCAAAAGAAGCGATGAATATTGCATATTATGTTGCCATTCATGGAAATAAAAATGCAATAAGCGATGCGGGAAGCTCTGCTTATATGGCTTATTCAGCATTTAAAATGGCGGTAATGAATGTTAAAATAAATCTTCCTTATATCGAAGATGAGAAATTCAAAAATATAGCGGAAGAGAAAATTGCAAGAATGGAAAAGGAAATAGAGCAAACATTTGAAAAGGTTAAGGAAGCATTGCAGGAAAATATCAAATGAAAAAGAAACTTTAAGCATTATCCAAACACATCATCGAAAGAATGTGCTTCTTCCTTTTCATTTCATTTATTGGCTATAGCCAATCATATCCTTTACTTCTATGAATAATCTGCGTGGATAGAAGAATTTCTTTCATTATATCTCATCTATGGAAACCCATTCCTTTTCATCTAAAATCTCATATTGTTCTTCCATGAATTTTATATATTGCACCTCTTTGATCAATCCTCTAATAATATCACTATATGTTTCTCCTTTCTTCTTCATTTTTTGAGCATATTTTTTATTTCTCTATCAATTTGTATTGTTGCTACATCATTCATGATTCTATAATAGCTCTATAATAGCAATAATATTTAATTTTTCTTTTAAGAGAACACTCTTTTTCATCTATAGACAAAGAAGGAGCAATTCAAATTCTTCTCCTTATCCATAAAATTGTTGCAATGGCTGCAAGCAATGTAATCAATTCAAATCCTGGAATATCATTCCAAATCTATTTTTTTCTATAAAAAGGAGGATGTATCCTCTACCCTGCATTCATTATCACATCCACAAAATCATCCACAGCTACGCCAATTAACTCAACGCCTTTCAATGCTTCTTTTATTTTTTTACTTATCTCTTCCTCCTGAAATCTCGCATTCTGCAATGCTTTTTCTAACTTTTCTATGGCATGCTCGGGATACATGAAGAAATCGCCTGTTATTTTTATATTTTTTATTCTCCCTTCGTGCAACTCGAGTGTGCATTTTATCAATTTGCCTCCCTTTATTTTTAATTCACCTTTTAAAATTCCATTCTCTGCTTTCATATTTTTTCACCAGTTGCATGGCATCTTCAATTTCATTTTCATTTAGTTTTCCCTCTTCCAATTCTGTATTTAACCCAATTTGAAATCCTTTTATTATAGCTTCTCTTATTTCATCTTCCTTTACATTTCCTATTTCTTTTTCAATTGATGTAACTCGCTCCTCCACCCTTTTTATTTCCTTATCCATTATTTTTTTCTCCGTTACTTTAAGCAATGAAAACATTTTTTTAACGTTCGCCTTAAGCAAAATCGTTCCATGTTGTAGAATGATTCCATGCCTTCTTGTCTGTGCGCTTCCTGAAATTTTTCTACCATTTACAACAACATCATTTATTCCAGCATACCCTGCTTTTAATCCCAGCATATTTAAGCCAGCTATGAGACATCTCCCTATTGCCTTATATGATTCGAGTATGTCGGGGAACATGGTAACTGGAAGCACAACAGAATAAGTTATCTCTCCAATACTATCATGATATACAGCGCCGCCGCCAGTGATGCGGCGAACCACATCTACACCATACTTTTTGCATGCATCCATGTTTACTTCTCCCTCCATGCTTTGAAAATAGCCTATGGATATGGCAGATGGCTTCCATTTATAGAGGCGGAGCGTGGGAATGCCAGAATTTAGCAATGCTTCATCTATCGCCATGTTTCGATAAGCATTTGCATGTTCATGGAGGAGAAGACGAAGTTTCATAAAATTAATGCATTTTTATATAATATTTCTTATTATATTGTGGATTTGCTGAAATTTCAGAAGGAAGAGATAACAGAGTATGAGATATATAAAAAACTGGCTTTGAAAGCTCGAGAGGAGAATAAAGAGGTTCTTGAAAAAATTGCCAATGAAGAGCTAAAACATTACAACAAATGGAAAAAATATACAGGAAAGGATGTTAAGCCGAGTAAGGCAAAGATAATGGCATATGTTGCAATATCGAAAATTTTTGGAATAACTTTTGCCATAAAAATGATGGAAGGTGGCGAAGCCAAGGCGCAGAAAAATTATGAGGCAATCATGGAAAAAATACCTGAAGCAGAGGAAATCCTGAAAGAAGAAACACAGCATGAACGCTTGCTCATCAACATGATTGATGAGGAACGCATAAATTACATTGGCTCTATGGTTCTTGGTGTAAATGATGCAATAGTGGAAATAACTGGCACCTTAGCTGGATTGACATTTGCTTTACAGAATACCAAAATTGTGGGAATGGCGGGATTGATAACAGGTATAGCTGCCTCGCTATCCATGGCATCTTCAGAATATCTCTCTAAAAAATCTGAGGGTGAAACAAAGCCAGGCAAAAGCGCTTTCTATACGGGAATGGCATATATCATGGCTGTATTCATGCTTATTTTGCCATATTTTATATTAAATGCCTATATCCATGCATTTGCCTTCATGATATTCGATGCAATAATTGTTATTGCAATCTTTATATTCTTCATAGCAGTGGTAAAGGAAGAAAATTTCAAAAAACTATTTGGCGAGATGCTTTTTATAAGCATGGGAATAGCATTTATAAGCTTTTTAATTGGAATGCTGGCAAGAATGGCATTGAACGTGGAAGTATAGTTTATATGAAAGCTTCCACAAAATATAATAGCATTGCATGCATTCCTTTCATGAAGCATCTGCTTTCCATAATGGATGCAAAGGATGATTTTGAAAAGATAATAGATGATGCAATAGAAATGAAGAGAAATGGATATGAGAAAGTTTTGAAAGATAAAATTCTTGCCATGATTTTTGAAAAAAGCTCGACAAGAACAAGAGTTTCTTTTGAAACAGCAATGCAAAAGCTTGGTGGATATGCAATTTTTTTAAGCAAAAATGATATCCAGCTCGGGAGAGGAGAAACAATAGAAGATACAGCAAAGGTTCTTTCAAGATATGTAGATGTTATAATGTATAGAGCTTACAGTCATAAAAATATGGAGGAGCTTGCAAAAAATGCAAGCGTGCCTGTAATAAATGGGCTCGACAACGAGGAACATCCATGCCAAGTCATTGCAGATTTCATGACAATAAAAGAAAAGAAAGGAGAACTGCATGGGCTTAAAATGTCATATTTTGGCGATGGTGGTAACAACATGGCTCATTCATTGATGCTGGCTGCCGCCATTTTCAATATAGAAATGGAGATTGTTTCGCCTAAAAAATACTGGCCACATGAACGCTACATTGAAATGGCTCGAAAGATAGGAGGAAAACTGAAAATAATGGAAATGAATGAAGAGGCTGCAAAAAATGCCGATGTTATTGTAACAGATACATGGGTTTCGATGGGAGATGAAGCGGAAAAGGAGGAGAGATTGAAAGCATTTAATGGATATACTGTAGATGAAAACATAATGGCAAGAGCGAAGCCAGATGCAATATTCATGCATTGCCTGCCAGCTTATTATGGATATGAAGTAACAAAAAGCGTAGCCCACGGAAAACAATCCGTTATATTTGATGAGGCAGAAAACAGAATGTGGGCTCAGATGGCGATACTGAAGTGGGCGCTGGATAAACTATAAAAGTTTTTTTCCGGCGTTCGTTTCTAATAGTTGCGCAAATAAGTTACCAATTTCCTTCCTGCATTCTCTCCCTTCGCCACTTTCTTTAGCGAGAGAAAAGGCAGTTAGAAGAATTGTTGTTATTTTCCACATCGTCTCTAAGAATTCTTCCAATGAGGTTTCCTTCAACTTGGGAAAATAAAATTCATGGATAGCGTTAATTAAAACTTTCCAAGTTTCCATAATGCAATATCGAATCCTCTAAATAAATTTTTATGCCTCAGATAAGGCTTAGTTCATCTATGGTGGCGTTGCCCACGCCTTCTATACCTGCAATCTTGTCCATAAGTTCATCTGGGCTTTGGTCAGGCATCGTTATGTAAAGCATCAATGCTTTCAAACCAAACGCTATTGGAGCAATCTCTGTTTTATTCACCTTTGCATAGTCTGGTATGGATTTCATTATCTCTTCTTTTAGTTTTTCCATATCCATGCTCGCATCTTCTGGCATAACCTTAATTTTCATTATAACTTCTCCCATTTTATGGCCCCCTGAATCCGCATTGCGGACAAATATATTCAGCACTTCTATCTCTACAAACCCTGCATCTCTTTATCATATACCCACATTCAGGGCATGGAAACTGGGTGCTTCCTTCCTCCGCGAGCCCGCGCCCGCAGCTTATGCATTTCCCTTCAAGCATGCTTTGTTATAGGGATGTCATATTTAAATTTATAGCACAAAAAGCGAGCCATATTTTCACAATGCAAGAATTTATATACAACCAATAATTTAGTATCAATACAATCTGTTTTGATTGTATTTAGGGGGCGAAATATAGATGAAAAAGAAAATATGGGTGGGTATGTTGGGTATATTGCTAATGGTTAGCATATATGCCATTGAGATTGGAGAATCATATGAAAAAATTAAACCAAGCTTATCTTTTGAACAAAATTTAGAAATAACAAAGCCAAGACAGGGCTAATTATATATTTTTGACAGAGAAATTGCACCAATTGGGATAACTTTTGTGATTGATATGATTACA
>JAGGYX010000172.1 GCA_021162305.1 Thermoplasmata archaeon
AAGCTTATATCCTGCAATTCGAGCATTCTTCAATATTACGCTGTAATATATAAATTTAATTCTTTAGCAAAATTTTCACCAATCAAAAATTTCATTTTCTTACCCTTTACCTTTATTTTTAGGACATTCTTCTTAATTTTTATTTTTGTTTCATCCAACTTAAATGAAAAATCTTTTGCTTCATCCTCTTCATATTTTCCTTCTGGTTCAATTTCTGCCAGTCCAGCTGCAGATAAACCAGGAGTACCCAAAAAATATCTGCCAAGTAAAGCATAAAATATTGCCTCCAACAAATATTTTATTTTGTCTTTCCTGTTAAAAAGCTTTCCCCTATATTTTCCATATATAATTCCATTTTCTATTTTCAAATCATAAATTTCGTGCCTAAGAGGAGTGAATCTTAGTTTTATTGCTCCACACTCCACAATTCTATAACATCTGGTTTTTTATTTTCTTTGGGAAAATATGGTAGCATTGTCTCCATATAAAAATTCATCTAACTTTACCCCTTGCAAGTGATGCAAATATGCCACCAAAACATAGGATGGCAAAGATGATGAATGCTGTTTTCATGCTGGTTAATAAAAGTGGATAGTGTTGAGGCGTGATTTGAGTTTTCCCAATATATATGGCAAATATCAACATTGCGATACCCATGCTAATCATCCGCCCGGTCAGTCGCATTGTTGCAAGCGTTGCAGACGCTATCCCATAAAATCTCCTTTCAACAGAACTCATAACTGCATTTGTGTTAGGAGAGGAAAAGAAGGCAAGTCCAAAACCAAGGAAAATTAAAGTGGCTACGATAAATTCCAGCGCTGTTTTCTCGTTTAAAAAAGCGAGTAGTGAAAGGCTTATGGCTGTCAATGCCATGCCTGCTGAAGCAATTATTCTTGGCTCAACTCTATCAGAAAGCCTGCCTGCAAATGGTGAAAAAATAGCCATCATAATGGGCTGGGCAGTCAATATCAAACCAGCGTTTTGAGGGCTGAGGGCTTTTATATACTGCAGGTAAAGGCTTAAAAGGAAAGTTACAGCAAAAGTTGCACTATAGTTAATCAATGCAGCCAGATTGGAAAAGGCAAATGTTATGTTTTTTCTGAAAAGATTTATGTCCAAAACAGGGCTTTCTGCCTTTATTTCCCATCCAAGGAATAGCAAAAGCAAAAAAATCCCAACCAGCATCATTAATAGGCCTGGCATTGCAGGTATCAGAGAAAAACCATACATAATTGCTGCAAGCGAAAGGCTGTAAATTATACTGCCAATAAAATCGAACTTCTCTCCTTCTGCCTCAGCCCACTCTCCCTTCAATTTCCAGAAAACAAAGATAACTGTTATTAAGCCGAGAAATACATTTACAATGAATATACTTCTCCAGCCAAAGTATTGTGTTAGCAAGCCTCCTAAAAATGGGCCAAAGGTTAGTCCTAAATAAACTGCCGCAACATTTATTCCAAAAGCTTTGCCTCTTTCTCCTGAAGGAAATGCAGAAGTCAGAATGGCTACGCTTGTTCCAAATATCATTGCACTTCCGATTCCCTGCAAAATTCTGGAAGAAATAAGCATGATGGCAGATGTGGAGACTGCGCAAAGAAAAGAGGAAAGGGTGTAAATCAATATTCCATAGAGAAAAACCTTCTTCCTTCCCTTTATATCTGCTATCTTTCCAAAAGGAACGAGAAACATTGCTGCAGATAGAAGATAGGAAGTAGCAACCCAACTCAGCAGAACCGCATCCATCGAAAATTCTTTTCCAATTGAGGGAAGTGCAATATTTACTGAAGAACTCATAAAGGGCGTTAGGAATGAAGCAAGTGTAGCAACTAATAGAGCGATTCTCTTGTTTACAGCATCATTCTCATTATTCAATATATCCCTCCATTATAGCTGAATTTGGAACAACATTTCAGATATATGAGATTTGCGGAGTAGCAGAAGATTGGAATAGTGAGAATCGCATGTCATCTTGTTAACAGAGTTTAAAAACAATTGTCCTTCTGGATAATTTGTTTTCTCTTGAAGCATTAGCAATTTCGCCAGCAACAAAAGAAACTTTACACACTATGTTATCCCTGCTTCATTATGCTTTTTTGCTATTTCTTCAGCCAGTCTGTTCAATGCTTCATAATCTTCTTGCTTTGGATGCCCTTTCGCTATTACTGGCTCAATAATTTCTGCCTTTAATTTAAATAAGCTCTTTGCCTGCTCCACCGCTTTTCCTCCCCATCCATAGGAAATGATTAATGAAACAAATTTTGTTTTTGGATTTAATGCGTTAGCCAGATAAAACGCATATAATGCAAGAGGATGCATTCCTCCAAGCACGGTAGGAGTGGCTAAAACAAGCGTGGATGCATCCACTAAAGTCATAGCTAACTCACCAATATCTGTTACGGGAAGATTGAATAGTTTATAGGACATGTCATTTTTCTCCAGTGCCTTAATAAAATGTTTCACCATTTTTTCCACGCTTCCATGCATTGAAACATAGGCAACTACTACTTCTTTCTTTACCTCATCAGAAATCCATTCTTCATAGGCATTTAGAATGGTCTCGGGTTTTCGATAGATTGGACCGTGGCTTGGAGCAATCATTTTTATTTCCATATTTCTTATCCTATCAAGATGCTTTCTTATCTTTTTTCGGAATGGCATCATTATTTCCGCATAATATCTCTTAGCTGCTTCATATATGCGAGGATTTTCATCTGCATATATCCTGCTTGTCGCCAAATGACTTCCAAATAAATCGCATGTAAACAGGATTTTATCTTCTTTTAGATATGAAAGCATTGTTTCTGGCCAGTGAACCCATGGAGCAGATATAAATTGCAAGTTTCTTTTTCCTAAGGACAACGCTTCTCCGTCATCTACATCTTTTATCTTATTTTCCGGAATAAGCAAATGTTCTTTGAGCAATTCTTTGCCTAACTTGCTAGCAATAACTCTTGCTTCCTTATATTTTTCCATTACAGCTGGAATGCCACCAGAATGATCTTGCTCGGTGTGATGCGAGATGATATAATCTATTCTTTCTATATCCATTTTCTCAAGCTCTTTCAAAAGCTCATCTTCTTTTGAAGGATCAACAGTATCTATTAAAGCAACTTTCTCATCTTTTATGAGATATGCATTGTAGCTTGTTCCATCTGGAAGAGAAATGAGTTCATCAAAAATCCTCCTATCCCAGTGCATTGCCCCCATAAAATAGATTCCATCGGCAATTTCCTTAACAATCATTTTATCACCCTCATATATATCAAATTTCTTTAAATATATTCTTCAAACACCCGTGGCTTTTTAAATATTACGCCGTAATAAAATTATAATGATGCAACTTTAAATAATATGTTGCTATTATCTCTATGAATGGTGTAAAAGAAATTTTAGAAATTGCGATTAAATCTGAAATAGATGCTGCTGAAAATTACGGAAAGATGGCTGAAAAAACAGATATAATTCTTTTAAAAGATAAATTCAAGTTTCTGCAGAATGAGGAAATAGGGCATAGAAAGGTGCTGGAAAATCTTTTTAAGAAAAAGTTTCCAGGAGAAAATATATCACTACCTGAAAAAGGAAAAATTCCATTTCCAGAATTTGAAGTTAAAGATGACATGCAGCTTTCTGAGATATTAAATAAAGCAATGGAATCTGAAAAATGGGCAGCAAATTTTTACAAAGATATGGAGAAAAAATTAGAGAAGGAAGAAGAGAAGGCAATAGCCAAGTATCTTTCAGCTATGGAAGAAAGCCATTATTACCTGCTAAAAAGCGAGCTTGAATTGGCTTATAACTTTGAATTATATGATGAAGTGCATGAGATGATGCACGTTGGTCCTTAACCAAAATAAAAAAAGATTAGGGAAGAGAATAATAGCATCTTTTTGGCACAATTAGCTTTCCTTCTTCCTTAAGTTTCTTTATTATCTTTGAAACTTCTTTTTTGTCTAATCCTATCATCTCCGCAACATCTCCGGGGCGTAAAGGCTTTCCAGCCTTTTTGAATGCTTCCAGAACTTTCTTCTCCTTCTCGTCCATATTCATCCCCCTAAAACTTCACAAAAATTTCTTTTGGCGCCCCGCAAACCGGGCAATTTATTGGCGCTCCAACATGTGTGTATCCGCATACCGGACATATATAAATTTCATCAATGTCTATATCTTTTTCTTTTTCTGCTTCCTCTTTAGCCTTTTTATACATTTCCGCATGCATTTTTTCCGCCTCCATAGCATAATGTATTGACCTTTTGGCTCCTTCCTCTCCCTGCAATTCTGCTATGGCATTGTATGCAGGATACATTTCTTCAATTTCAAAAGTTTCTCCATCTATAGCTGCTTTTATATTTTCAACAATATTGCCGATGATGCCCAAATTTTTTGCATGATTTTCTGCATGAACAAATTCTGCATATGCTATCGCCTTAAAAAGCTTAGCCAAATTTCCCTTCTTTTCCGCTTCCTCACTAAATATCAGATATTTCATATGAGTCATGCTCTCTCCAGCAAAAGCTTCCTGCAAAGCTTCGCTGCTGGATCTGCAACCATTGGAAATCTTATTTTTCCTATGGCTTTCGATGTATCATGCCATGCTTTATGAACATAAGCTGTATCTGTGCTTACACTAAGCACTTCAGCACCCACTTTCTTAAATTCATCATAATATTCTGCCAGCTCCTCAAGCTCGGTTGGGCAAACAAAAGTGAAGTCGGCAGGATAAAATGCCAAGACAAGCCACTTTCCTTTGTAATCATGTAATTTTATCT
>JAGGYX010000007.1 GCA_021162305.1 Thermoplasmata archaeon
GTATAAAATAATAGAAGTTGGTAACATTTCATATTTTTATGTTTATGATCCAAATTATCCATATAATCAAAGTGATTTTTCAAGTGGATTTAGGGTAGCTATGTTTGATATTTCTACAGGAGTTTTTGAATATAATGGAGGCGATTGTATTTATGATAAGTTTGTTAAAGTTAAGAAAGTTTATTTGCCCAGTGGCACTATTGTTGATATACATTGCCCAGTCAATGTTACTATTACTGATCAATACGGGAGGATAATTGCTGATAATGGCACAAATGAGATACCAAATGCAACTATGATTATTATAAATGATACAAAAACATTTTACTTACCATCAAATTTAACTTATTCAGTAGAAATAACTGCTTATGGTACAGGCACTTTTAATTTTACCAAAATTTCTCCGGTTGGAAGCAATATCTCAATTACCAAATTCACCAACATACCTGTAACAAATAATACCGTAGCGAATATTGAAATAGAGCCCAATGCAACTACTCTTTCTATGAATATAGATTGTAACGGTGATGGGTACACAGATGAGGAAAGGGAGCCAGATATTATGGAAATGATAAACATAAATCAACCACCCACTGCAAGCTTTACATATTATCCACAAAACCCAACAACTGCAGATTCAATTCAATTTACTGATTTAAGCAATGATCCGGATGGAAGCATTGTGAACTGGACTTGGAGTTTTGGGGATGGGAATATAAGCCATGAGCAGAATCCCCAGTATCAATATGTTGTAAATGGGGTATATAATGTAACACTTACAGTAAGAGATGATAATGGAATAACTGACAGAATATCCAAATTAATTATTGTTACCGAACCCCCTACAAGCCAGCCTATGATTTTATTATTAGTGAATAAAACAATATATCCACAAATACAAAACAATCTCAGCATTTTTAGACAAGATCTCTATAATGAGGGATATCAAACATCTGTTGTCAAAATTCCTTATTCATATAATATACCCCCAATAATAAAAAATATCATTCGATCCTACTATAATCAAACTAATTTGTTGGGAACTATTCTAATTGGTAATATAGCCGCTGCTTATACAGAAATAAAAACAGGAGATTATTCCAACCCCGATGCATTAAGAATCTGGATTTCGCTGGATGCATGTGACATGTACTATATGGATCTAGATGGGGATTGGGAGCATGTAACTAATCCTGATTTCTGTGAAGATGCTCCCCCAAATGTAGTAGAATGTCATACCTATTCAAGTTGTGAAACATTTAGAGATGAATATATCGTAAGTCCTAGCGAAGAAAATGAATGGGATTATTGGGAAATTGAAAACAAAACCCAGTACCAAGCTGAAATTTGGATTTCGAGAATAATGGGACATAACCTTAATATACCTGGGGAAAATGAATCAGATATCATCAATGCTTTCTTGGTATGGGATCACAAATACAGAATAGGAGAATACGACATTCCTGAGCGGGTCTATTTACTTAACGCCATTGGCTCAGATTCCAATGACCAAGGTATGAATTACTCTGGTATATTTGATGAAACTATAAGACAAGGCAACATCACAAAAACTAACTATGTGAATTACCTCAAAAACGGCAGTAAATTATTCTATCTAACCGCACATTCTTGGCCACAAGGGCATTCCTTGTATGATACTTCAGTAACGGTGGATGAACTTATTTCTTTAGAAAAGAATGCAGTTTTTTACATGCTAAATGCTTGCTCTTCATGTAGATGGGATAACTATATTTTTTCTACCAATCCAAATTATCTTGGAGGAGTATATCTATTTGATAAAAGCCACGAAAATGGAGATTATGGATTGTGTGCTATGGGGTTCACTGGTGTAGGGGGTTTCAATAATCTCAAGTTTTTCACTGATTATTTACACTCCAATAAAAATTCTATCTACGGCAATGCTTTTAGGTACTGGTTCAACCAAAATCTTATGATCAACTTCGGGCCACATAACTATGTATTGCTTGGAGATCCCACAATAAGACCACACCCATTCAATGTATCATCAATCTCCTTTGTAAAGGATGAAACAAATGATAAACTCATAGTTGCTTCAACTGATGCTGGACTTGATTGGGGCAATGTTCTAATCCAATGCTTCAATGGAACTCATACTGCGAAAATAAACATGACCGGAAGCATTCAAGCAGGTGATACCATTTATGTGAGAAATGCTGGACTTTTCAACAATGTTACCGTCAACATAACTTGGATTCCTACTTCAACATTGGTAGGACAGTTTAACTTCAGTATTGCTCTACCACAATATACTTTAACAACGCAAGTTTCTCCATCAAATGCTGGCTATATTACATTGAATCCATCTGGCGGAATATATGATGCTGGCACCATTGTAACAGTTACTGCTCATGCAAACGAAGGCTATGTCTTTGATCATTGGGGGGGAGATGCATCTGGAACAAATTCAACAATAAACATTACAATGAATGAAAATAAAAGCATTATTGCATATTTTATTCCTATTCAATATACATTCGTAAACATAACTCCATGCTGGCAACAGGTTAATGTAAATGATACATTCATTGTCAATATAACCATAGACCCCGCTGTTGCCATTACAGGAGTGCAGTGCGATTTATTCTTCAATGCAAGCTTGCTTGAGGTAATAGAAGTGCAACAAGGCAATTTATTTAATGGATATGATACATTTTTCAATAATGGAAGCATTGATAACATAAATGGAAAAATAAATGATGTATACGGGGCAATAATTGTGCCAGGTGGAAATGTAAGCAATTACGGAACATTTGCTAAGATAACATTTAGAGCAAGGAAAGAGGGTGTAGCATATCTCAACCTTTCAGATGTTATAGTTGGAGATGTAAACGCAAAAGCTGTTGCCATAGAAATACACAACGGAAGTGTTGAAATTGTATCTCATCCATGGGATTTAAATCATGACAATACTGTAAATATTCTTGATTTAATCATGATAGCAATGCATTTTGGCAGCCATGAAGGTGAAGCTGGTTATGATGCAGGCGTAGATTTAAACAATGATAAGGAGATAAACATCCTTGATTTAATTATCGTCGCAATGCACTTTGGTGAGAGCTACTGAATCCTTTTCCTAAAATAAATTCCAATAAAACTTTATAGCTGCCCTATATATCACTATGAAAGCTGTCATTGCTTTGGGCGGAAATGCAATAGTTGGCAAGGACAGGAGAGCAAGCATCGAGGAACAATTTTCTGCAACAAAAAAAAGCATGAAGGGCATTGTTAAAATGATTAAAGAAGGATGGCAGCTTGTCATTACACATGGAAATGGTCCTCAGGTTGGAGCAATATTGCTTCAGCAAAAGATTGCCCGTAACATTGTTTCTCCGATGCCATTGCATGTTTGCGTTTCTTTAACTCAAGGCCAAATTGGATATATGATTCAAAATTGCCTTATAAATGAATTGAAGAGAGAGGGCATAAAAAAAGGTGTGGCAACAGTAATAACGCAGGTTATTGTTTCAAAGCATGACAAAGCTTTCAAAAAGCCAACAAAGCCAATTGGTCCAGTGTACAGCGAGGAAGAGGCAAAAGAAATGATGAAAAGCTATACAATGGGAAAATATGGCAACGGCTATCGTATTCTCGCTCCCTCGCCAGAACCAATCTCAATTGTTGAGTCGGAAGCAATAAAAAATCTCATCGAAGCAGGCATAATTGCCATCGCAGCCGGCGGGGGCGGCATTCCCGTAATAGAGGAAAATGGCGTGCTTCGTGGCATCGATGCTGTCATTGATAAAGATCTCGCTGCAGAGAAGCTCGCCAGCCAGATAAAGGCAGATATTTTGCTTATACTAAGCGACGTGGACTATGTGTATTTGAATTATGGGAAGAAGGGGCAGGAGGAAATAAGAGAGATCTCTGCAGATGAGCTTCTGGAATATCAAAAGGAGGGGCATTTTCCAGCTGGTTCAATGGGTCCGAAAGTCGAGGCTGCAATAAGATTCGTCAGAAATGGAGGAAAGGAAACAATAATAACATCCATAGAAAAAGCATGGGATGCTATCAAGGGGAAGACTGGAACTCACGTTCATAAATAAAATGAATTTTAAATGGATTTATGCTGTCATAGCGGCGATGCTATGGGGAGCATCTTTTCCATTAATCAAGCTTGGATTGAAAAGTACATCCCCGCTTCTTTTTGCTTTCCTGAGGTATTTTCTTGCATCAATATTCTTCATTTTGATTTCCCATGAAGTTCAATTAAAAAAGGATTTTGTGTTGCTTGGATTGGTTGGTGTTGCCATACCTGTGATTCTGCAAAACATTGCATTGCAATTCACTCCTGCCTACATTTCTGGCTTTCTTCAAAGCACTGGTCCAATATATGTTCTCATTTTTGCAACCTTATTTTTAAAAGAAAAGTTCACATGGAATAAATTTGCCGGAATAATGATTGCATTTCTTGGAACATATTTTCTCATTTCTGGCTATGAAAAAATAAATTTACTTGCAGATTTTCTTATATTGCTATCAGCATTTTTTTATTCGATAGGGAGTATAATAGCAAAGAAATTGCTGAACAATGGTTATAAAGCAATGAATGTAATAGTAAGCTCAACAGTCTTTGCAACACTGTTTCTTTTTCCATCCATTCCTTTTGAAAAAATTCGCTTCAGCATTGCTTCTATGCAATATGCATTTGTTCTTGCTTTATTACCGACATTTCTCGCATATATATTGTGGTATAATGCAATGGAAAAAATGGAGATATCCCGCCTTTCATGCTTCATTTATTTGATCCCATTCTTTTCGCTGATATTTTCAAGCATTTTTCTTAATGAGGCTTTAGAAACAATAAAAATATTTTATGGCATTGTTATAATAGCAGGCATAGCAATAGCCGAGGCATAGAAATTTAAGTGTGATTTGCATTATATATTATGATGCAAGCCAAGCTGATAAATGACATTACTGACTTTGCATGGCTATCAAGAGCTTTTGATAGCGATGTGAAAAGGCAGGTTTTTGATGATGTTTCAAAAACATGGGTAACAATGGAAGATATTGAGGAAAAATATGGCGAGGATGGAAAAAAAGCTCTGCTATTTTTCGAAAAAATTCATCTGGTTGAAACAAGATGGACAATGAAAGAAGGCAAGGCTAAAAAAGAGTATCATGCTTTCTATACTGCATTTCATATAAACGTAATGTCATCAATTGATGTAATAAGAGATGTGTTTTCAATTGTTTTGATGGAAGAGGAAAAATTCAGGGAAATAGAGGAAAAAATATATGAATTCATAGGCAAAGGAGAGCTAAGCAGAGAGGTGGAAAGAAAATTTAATTTATCTCCCGTCCAGATGAAATGCATTGTAAAGCGTTCAATGAAACTTGAATACAAAGGCATGAGAATCGAGCGGTTTGGAGAAAGTTAAAATATACCATTGTCTTATACCAAAAATGAGAATAAAATTGCTCGGTGGCGGAAAAGAAGTCGGAAGGGTTGGCATATTACTTAATGATGAGAATAAAAAGTTGCTTATAGACTACGGATTGAATCCAGGTAACCCTCCAACTTTTCCCGCTGCTTCGCCGCCCGTTGATTTCGCCTTGCTTTCCCATGCCCATCTTGACCATTCTGGAATGCTTCCATGGCTTTCTTCCCATTATAATACAAGGATTTACTCCACGCCATTAACAAAGGAGATCAGTGAGGTGCTTTACAAAGATATGCTGAAAATTGCAGAATCAAATGGATATCCTTTCCCATATGGCGAGCATGAGATGAATATTTCATTAAATAACTTTCGCCTCTTTGAAGAAAGGGATGAATTTGAATTAGATGGATATAAAATAAGATTTCACCCCGCCGGGCATATTCCTGGTTCAGTAATGATAGAATTGAAAAGTCATAGCATGCTTTTTTCATGCGATATAAATACAATTGAAACAAACCTGCTTCATGGAGCAAAGCCTGTTAAAGCCAAGACACTTTTCATCGAAGGTACATATGCTGGAACAGAGCATCCTGACAGGAAACAGCTTGAAAAAGAATTCTTAGATGAAATAGAAGATACTGTTAAAAAAGGAGGAAAAGTGGTTATTCCAGCATTTGCAGTAGGAAGAACTCAGGAGCTTGCTATTTTATTATATGAAGCTGGCTATGAAGTCTGGCTGGATGGAATGGGAAGTAAAATAGCGGAGCTGATAATAAAACATGGGAATTGCATAAAATCTCCAAAAAAATTGAATAAAGCCATGAAAAGCATGAATATCGTCTATTCAAATCATGGAAGAAAATTAGCTTTAAAATCTGGAATTGTTTTGACAACGAGTGGTATGCTTAATGGTGGACCGGTTCTATGGTACATTGACAAAATAAAAGATGATTCTAAATCTGCTGTTTTTATAACTGGGTATCAGGTAGAAGGAACAAATGGAAGAATGCTTCTTGAAAAGAAAGAAGTGAATATATATGGAGTGAGAGAAAAAGTTGATTGTAAGGTCAAATTCTTTGATTTTTCTGCTCACGCTGGACATAGCCAGCTTGTAAATTTCATAAAAAGCGTCAACCCAGAAAATGTTGTGATATTTCATTCTGAAAATCCGGAGGCATTGGCAGACGAAATAAATGCAAATGTAATTATACCAGAGAACGAAAAAGAAATAGAGATATAGGAAAAGGGTTGTTTAACCTATTAAATCAATCCCCATTTTCTGTCCATTTTCCCATTTGGGCAATACAACACGCTCATCTTTTGGAGAAAGAATATGCGGAGATTTTACTCCTGTCATTATTGCCATTATTCTTACTTTTCCATTGTAATCATTGTTTACCCTTGCTCCAAGAATAACATTTGCATATGGGTCAAGTTCTGTTGTCAAATATTCTGCAACTTTTTCAGCAAATTCAAGGCTCATATCTGGACCACCTGTGATATGTATAAGGCTTCCTTTTGCTCCTTTATATTCAACTTCCAGCAATGGATGATGCATCGCCTCATTTGCAACCGCCTCTGGACCATCTCTTAATGTGCCTTCTCCCCACAGCATGGCTGCAACATCTCCGCTGCTGACAATGGTTTTCACATCGGCATAATCAAGGTTAATCAAAGATGGCTCAACAATTGTTTCTGATATTCCTTTTACAGTTTCTGCAATAAGCTGGTCCATAACAGAAAAGGCTTTATCTATTGGCAGATGCGGAACGAAGCTTAACAGCTTGTTGTTGTCAAGTATAACAACTGAATCACACTCCTTTCTTAACTCCTCGAGTCCACGCTCTGCACGAAGCATTCTTCCTCTTTCCACTCTAAAAGGTATTGAAACCATGCCAACTACAATTGCTCCAGCTCTCTTTGCAATCTTTGCAATTATTGGCGACGCCCCAGTGCCTGTGCCGCCGCCCATGCCCGCGGTGACAAAAACGAGGTCTGGTTCTCCTATTTTTTCTTCAAGCTCATCTCTTGATTCTTCGACACATCTCTTGGCTACATCTGGATATCCGCCGGCGCCAAGTCCTTTTGTTATATTCTTCCCTATGAGTATTTTTTCATCGGCTTCTATCATATCCAGAGCTTGCTTATCAGTATTTACTGCCATTGTTGTTGCGCCCTTTATCCCTATTTTGTTAAGCCTGTTTATTGTATTGCCTCCTGCTCCTCCTACTCCAATTACGAGTATTTTTGCAACTCCGAATTCATCGAAGGTTGCGTTCCCTCTATCATATTTTAATGCTTCATTTATTAATCCATCCATTTAATCCCCTCCCAATAGGCTGGTAGTGCATCCCATCCCCAACTTATTTTTTTCTCAATTTTTCCAACTCGTGTGCCATCGCTTGCAATTCCTGCAATCTTCTCATTGCATCCATCTTCTCATACATCTTCTCTGTTAAATCATCGAGGAGCATTGCAATTGCTCTCCTTATTGCCTCCGAGCGGGAAGCGAATTCTCCAAGACTTATAAAAGTATCTATTGCCTGTATTTGATGAATCGGAAGCCTTACTGTTATTTTTTCTGTTTCCATTTTTCTCATCTCCAGACATTGGAGGTCATTTTGTCAGCCAATTTGCCATATTTTGTATGGCAAATGACCTCTTTTGTCTGACAAAAGTAATACAGTCAGAGTTTATATATTTTTTGCTTTTGTCCTCAATAAAAAAGTTAATTCAGTCAAATCATTTCTCTTCATGTTAAGATAATAATTGTTGTTTAAAAAGATTTTGGAAAATCTGAGGTTGTCGAAAAAATCAGAATGAATGAAGAAATTGCCATGTAAGTATGCAGATTATGCACAATTGCCATGGCAATTATGTGCACCATTCTCATAGATTTCTTTCTGTACCTCGTGAATAAAAGCCTCCTGTTTTCTAATCTACCAGCACATTCAATTTATCATAAAATCTCCGCTTTTTGGGTTTATACCCAATCAATGTTTGGAGATTGTAAAGAGAATAAAAGAAGCTGCATATTCATATGGAGAAAGAGAATATGGCTTTCCTCTATTGCTTTTTCTATTGAGTGGATTACCTAATTTTCTGGACTTTGACCAAATAAAATAGTAAATCTTTTTTATGTTCCACATTTTATATTTTCTGTCACATCTCTTCCAATATCTTATTCCCATCCCCGTAGAGGAAACAGGAGGATGGGAATTTAAATTTCACGGAATTTTTCGACAAACCCTTTGTAAAGAAAAATCTATTAAATGTTTTTTAATTTGAATAAAATATGGAAGAGATAAACGAACAAATAAAAGAATTCAAAGACAAAAACGTGAAATTTATTAGACCTGTTTTTGTCGATATTTTGGGAAGAATGCTTGACTTTACTATCCCTATAGAAGATTTTGAAGGTTTAATTAAAAACGGAAAGGGATTTGATGGCTCTTCTGTAGAAGGTTTTGCAAGAACTGAAGAAAGTGATTTAAGGTTTATTCCTGATATAACTACGCTAACAATTTTACCTTGGGAATACAAAGGTATTGAAAAATCGTGGAGAGAGGCAATAATTTTTGGGCATATAATTGATTCTAGTGGAAAGGAGTATGAAGGAGATACAAGAACTTTACTAAAAAATACGATAGAAGAATACAGAGAGATAGGCACATTAAAATGTGGAGCTGAAATAGAGTTTTTCATTTTTGAAAATGATAAAAATCCGAAGCATACTGATGAAGGCGGATATTTTAGATCAGGATTGTATGGAGAAATAAGAAAAGAAGCACAGCTTGCTTTGAATGAGATGGAGATAAAAACAGAATTTGACCATCATGAAGTTGCTTCAAGTCAGCATGAAATAGATTTAACTTATACCGATGCTTTAAAAACGGCAGATGCAATAATTCTATCAAAATATGTTGTAAAAAGAATTGCAAGAAAATATGGAGTCTATGCCTCTTTTATGCCCAAGCCAATTGCTGGAATAAATGGAAATGGCATGCATTTACACCTCTCATTATGGAAAGATGGAGAAAATCTATTTTTTGACAAAGAAAAACAAGGATTAAGCGATATTGCAAAATCTTATATTGCAGGATTAATAA
>JAGGYX010000168.1 GCA_021162305.1 Thermoplasmata archaeon
GAATTCTTACTCTATTTTTCTGTTCTCATTATTTTCAGCACCAAAAATAACATGATAAATTTTACTCAATGTCTCCAAATCTATCAAGCAAATTCATTTGTTATAGCCTACTTTCCGAAGTACTGAAAACATCCAAAATTTTATAAAAAATGGTGGTGGGTATGCTGGGCATTGTGGAGGAGCAAATTTAATTTGTGAGCTTTACAGTGAACCAGAAACATTTTTGGAAAGAGCAATTAAAGCAGTAAATTTTGGAATAGTTGAAACAAAAGCCTATCAAAAAGGCTCAATTCCTGTTTTAGACCAAATAATAGGACTTCCTCCTACTGCTCAAGAAGGTGCAGCTTATATGAATTACGATGGCTTTGGTCCAAATGTTCCTGGAATGGGAGGAATTCCTTTAGATTTTATTGTTAAAGATAGAAATCATCCAATTTTAAAAGGATATAATAGAGAAACTATAAAAATATTCTGGGGAGGAGGACCTGGTTTAATACCTGGGAATAAAGCAAAAGTATTATTATCTTATCCAAAAGAAGAGTTATCTTCACTATATCCTTTACATGTCTGGGAATATGTTGGAGTGGGGAAAGGAAGTCGTGTAGGCATGATAGTTGGATTGATTAAATCAATTCTTTGGGAGGCAATAGAAGAGATAGAAATGAGGAGATTATTAGCAAAATCACTGAGAGAAATTTCATTAAAAAAATTAACTATGGAAGAATTTATAAAAAGAATATATGAGAGGGCAAGGGATGAAAAAGAAGCGAAGATAATTTTGAAAATACTAAAAGATGGATTGTTAAAAGCAAAAGATTGGAGAAGATTGGATCAAATAATGCCTGTTAAAAGAGCAAATATGGTAGCAATGGTAGAAGAAATATATGGAGATGGGAGGATAATAATATCTGGTCCACACCCAGAAGACAAAATATGGGATAATGGCAGAATAGTAGATGTTGAAGATACAAAAGAAAATTGTTTGTGGGAAGGATTTATGAGATGGAAAGATTATAAAGATTTAAACAGACAAAATGCATGGTTGTTAAGAAGAGAAGCTGCATGGATAGCGGGATTAGATGAGGATGAATTACCACCAATTCCAGAAAAATATTTAGAAAGAAAGGAAATTCCAGCAAAGCCAGCAAAACCAGAAGAAAAAGAAGAAGGATTTATAGAAATGTTGATAAGATTGCTTAGAAAGTTATTTGGAAGAAGATAAATAATTGATATTGGGTGATAAATTTATCATGTATACTTGTGTTGTATCCACAGCGACAGCTCCATCATCTCCATAATAAGCAGCGCATGTAACAATGTATTGACCAAATGCTCTACTATTCCAGAACCACTGATACGGGGGTGCATAAATTGTTTTTCGGGGAAAGTAGTCATATAAATTTGAACTAGCTAGGAAGAAATCAACTTCTCTTATATTTTGAGAATTCTTTAATGGGGAAGCAACTACAGTTATCCCTCCTAAAATAATTTTTTTATTGGCGGGCAGGAGTTTTCTATCGAAAATGTACAAGCCATTTTCAGGTCTTGTTATTTTTATAATGGATGGGGAGCTATCATTAGATTTTATTACCCAAATGTAGGGATTTATTTCACCATCTCTTATCATGCTGAAGGAGCCTGCCATAACATATCCATTATCATATAGTCCACAATCTATTGTATCTCTTCCCCTTCCACCAAAACTTTTGTTCCATACTTCATTCCAGTTTTTATCCAATTTGGTCATCCAGCCATCAAAAAATCCAACATCAAAGGATTCAGTAACTCCGATTAATATATACCCATCTTTAGTTTTTACAATATCGCTCAAACTATCTACATCATTTCCTCCGTATGTTTTATTCCATATTTCATTTCCTTTGTCGTCGATTTTTATCAATAGAATATCATTCCAGCCTGTAGATGTAGTTGTTGTATCTCCTGCAACTATATATCCGTCATCTACCTTAATTATCTTTTTAGCCCATTCCATGTCCCAGTATCCATATGTTTTATTCCATAATTCATTTCCGTTTTTATCAATCTTAACCACCCAGAAATCCCATCCTCCTTTTCCATATGAAGATGTTACCCCACATATTATATATCCTCCATCTGCTTCTAAAATACTATATCCCTTTTCATACCCACTTCCTCCATAGTTTTTACTCCATAGTTCATTTCCATTCGCATCTATTTTAACAACCCACATATCTCCTCCCTCTCCATAAGAATCTGTTTCCCCAACCATAATATATCCACCATCACTCGTTGGTATAACATCTTCAATAAAATCATCTCTCCCTCCTCCATATGTTCTATTCCATAATTCATTTCCGTTTTTATTCACTTTTATAATCCAAAAATCTGCTCCTCCATTTCCATAAGATAGTGTGTAACCTCCAACGACATATCCATCTGGGGTTTTAATGATTTTTTCTCCCACGTCTTCCTGCCTCCCACCATATGTTTTGCCAAATATTATATCTCCATTCTCGTTGATTTTTAGAAGCACAGCATCAGATTCACTCCAGCTATCACCGGGAGCAATATATCCTCCTACCACAGCATATCCTCTATCTACTTTTATAATATCAAATGCTTCTCCACCAAAATTTCCATATACCTTATTCCAGCAGTTATGATTTGTTTCAACACTTACCTCATTTATGTTTGGGCTGTTGATATTTAAAAAAATGAAAAGAACAACCATTGCAGTTATTATGGGAGATGCCGCCACTATCTTCATCTTTATCATTTTCTAATTCCCTATTTTTATAAAAAATTTATTAAA
>JAGGYX010000146.1 GCA_021162305.1 Thermoplasmata archaeon
ATTATGCTTTCATCATCTCTCTTTATTTCGAATATTTCATATGCCATGATTTGAAAGATAAAATAATATATGAGCCTTTCGTGCTAAAAATTTTGGCATTGCCAAAATTATATATATACAATCCATATATTACTTCATATGAAAAAGCTCGTTATGTTGCTGGCTTTTTTGCTTTTAGCAACGCAACCATTCATGGGCGAGGAAAAAGGCAATGTTGTTGCCAACGAAAGCAATGTTGAAATAATTAATATAACGGCAATGCAGGCATGGGAAATGCTCCAAAATGAAAGTGACGGAGTGCAAATTCCAGTTGATGTGAGAACCTTAGGCGAGTATTTCAATGAGAGGATAGCTACGCCACATCCATATGATAAACCAAGATGGTATCCATTGCAGGCTATAGAAAAACCATTTTTTGCAGTTTTATTCATAAAAATATTTGATGGAAAAGAAGTCATTTTATATTGCAGAACGAGCCATCGTAGCTACATTGCAGCAAAAATAATTGCTCCAAGTTTCAATGGCAAGATATACAATCTTGTAGGTGGAATAACAGCATGGAAGCAGGCGGGCCTGCCAACAGTGCATGGATTTGGATTTGGAAGCTAATTTATGGCAAAGGTCCAGCGTCCTCGAAACCCTGTCGCTGCCCTGTGCCAGCCTGCTTTGTTAACTTCTCTGGATTGAAAAGCAAAGCTATTGCATTCAAAGCATGCTCTCTTGCCCTTCTTTCAGCCAGCCATTTTAGCTCTCTTTCATCTTTTGCTTCATCTTCATGAACAAAAACCTCTATGACGTGTTTATTGGTAAGTAATTGAACAGCTATTAAGCCTAAGGATGCTTCGTGGGCACATTGCTTATCTATTGGCATCTTGCCCGGCATTCCAAAAGCCATCACAATGTCGCATTGCTGTTCTTCAAGCAATTTTTTTGCTGCCACAGGCAAATCTTTTATGCCTGGCACTGTATAGCGTGCTATTTTAACATTCGTTGCATTCTTTTTTATTTCATCTATGGCAGCTTTAGCCATATCATATCTTGCAAAAGTTGTATCAGCTATGCCTATTTTTTTCATCTTTTTTATATAATCTGCTCATACTTCTAATTTTCTCAATAATCTTACGGGTTTTATTCAAATCGCTATCTTCATATTTTCCACATCTAACCACTTTTGCTTTTATACCACGCTTCCTCAATTCTTCTTCTAAACCTTCAAAATGCTGGTCATAACCCAAGGCAATAACATCAGGCTTTATTTCTTCAACAACGCGAAGATAGTCGTCGGCATAGCCAATAACAGCTTTATCAACTGGCTTTAATGCTTCAACGATTTTGCGACGCTCTTCAGCTGGCATTATCGGCTCATGTTTTCTTTTTCTTACTGTTTCATCATTTGCAACAACAACTATAAGCTCATCTCCATATTTTTTTGCTTCCTGCAAGTAATAGATATGCCCAATATGAATAATGTCAAATACACCTGTTGCCATCACTCTTGCCATTTTTTCCAAGCTTCAATAATTTCTTTTCCTTCCAACCATATCAAACCATGCTCTTCTGCATATTTTATGGCTTCATTTTTTGGCAGACTTTTTTCAATACCAAGCATCTCACATCCTGCCATGACTGGCGTCAATTCAGCCATTTTTGCCAGAGCTACTGCAAGCTCTGTATGTCCCTGCCTTTCATTTAGTAAGCCTTTGGAGGCAATGCAAGTTGCTACATGTCCAGGGCTGCGAAACTCGCTTCCAAACAAAGCTTGGGCTTTGATTTCATCCATGCTCGCTATTCTCTCAGCAAGCTCGGCAAATTTTGAAATTGTTAAAGCTCTATCTACATCGCTTATTCCTGTAAAAGTGCGGCGATGGTTTAGAGGTAATGAAAAAGATGATTTCGCATCATATGGTATATCATTTGGTATAAGCTCCTTAAAAACATGCCATTTGTAACCACATTTATATATTACATCTGCCAGATATGGCAAGCCAAGTTTTGCAGCTATGCCGTAATCCATGGCTATAAAAATGAGTCCGCCGCCGTCACGGCGCATGCGTCGTATGGCAGCATGGTTAACAAACTGAGCGGCTATAAAAAAATCTGTTTCTTCTTCCCTTCCATCTGCATCATAAACAAGGACAAATTCGCCCTTTTTTAAAGCTTCTATGGCTTCATCAAGTTTCATTTTTACTTTTTCTATCCTCCATTATACGAGCAATATAGCCAGCAATACGATTACGCATATTCTTTGTGCTTATCGTCGTTAACTTTTCAACCAGCACTTTATTCTCTTCAAAATCATCTGTAAATTTATCTGGAAATCTCTCTATCAATTCCAACGCTAGTTTTTTTATGTATGCTGGCTTCACATTTCCCAAGGAATCACCTTGCAATGAATATATATGGCATATAAAATATTTTTCTTGACCTCAGTATCTCAGAAAGGTAGACCGCATCATGGATATTCTCTCTCATTATTTCTTTATATCTCTTATATCCATTTTCAGGATATACATTTCTATTGAAAAAAGATGAACAACCAAGAGTATAGTTGTTCTTGCATATCATTATCTAAAGCAAAATTTTTATAATAACATCCATTTTATGAATGTGGAGAAAATCGCAATTTGGGTAGCATTTATGCTTATTTTTGTCAATATATCCAGCATAACATATGAAAAAGCAGGGAATGGAAACAATGATGCAAAAATATTGTATGTTGGCGGATATGGCAAGGGAAATTATTCAAGCATACAGGCTGCAATAGATGATGCTATGCCAGGAGATACCATATTTGTATATGATGACTCCTCGCCTTATAAAGAAACTTTGTTCATAAACAAAAGCCTGATACTGATTGGAGAAAATATGAATACAACAATAATTGAAAGTGATAACTGGATGCAGGTAATAAAAATTTCAGCAGATAATGTAAAAATAAAGGGATTTAGTATTAGGGGTTTCAATAAAGCTTATGCCATTATTTATTGCAATCATTCAAACAATATAAAAATAGAGGAAAATAACATTCTTTCAGGGAAAAATGGAATATATGCTTTTTTCTGCAATAACATCTCAATAGATAAAAACAATATTTTAGATTGCAACGCAAATGGAATATACAACTTATTTTCAAATCATACGACAATATGCAACAATACCATGAAATACAATAATCAGGGAATAGAAATTTCTCATTCAACAAATGCAAAAATTGAGAGCAATATCTTTATAAAAAACAACTACGGAATTTTTTTAGATAACAGTCATAATTGCTCGATAGTCAAAAATGAGATGAATTTAACCACTGTCCATGGTGTATTTCTCTTTTCTTCTACGAATAATGTTGTAATGGAAAATAACATTCAGAATGGAAAATGGGGCATTTTAATTGATGGTGCTTTGAATTTAATTAGCTTTAATTTAATAAGCTGCAACATCATTTCCAATCAAGAAATTTGTGGAATAGAATTAGAGTGGTCTTTAGGAGATAAAATAATAGGAAACACTATATCCCATAATAAAGTTGGTTTAAGATTGACCTCTCCATTTGGGGCAATTATCATCAACAACAATTTTATTCAAAATAAAAGGCATGCTTATTTTGAAAAATGGTTATTCTTTGGTTTTTATTCCATTAAACATTATATGCAACAATTATTGGAATCGTCCCCATCTTTTTCCCAAAATAATAGTGGGAAAACTCATGCCCGGGAATATTCCATGGGTTATTTTTGATTTTTTCCCAAAAATCTCTCCTTTTATTGCTTCCAGCATCTCCGAAAGTTGAAAATGTTATTTCATTGCTGAATGGTTTAATAATCATGATTATCCTGCCAATGTATATTTTTCAAAAAATGTTACCGATCATGGTTGACATTACACTTAGTTTAAGTCATTCTTTTCTAACGATTTTATGAACAATTCTTCTACTCCTATTAAATATGCTTGCAATCTGGCGTATGGTGTAATTTTGTTTTCTAAGCTCGAG
>JAGGYX010000205.1 GCA_021162305.1 Thermoplasmata archaeon
AGGTATGTTTTCCTTTGCAATCTCTATGAATTTTTCCATCCATTTTCCTTCAAAACCTTCTTTCTCCAAAATCTTCTCATCCTTCAAAACTTCTTCAAAAGCTGTATAAAGATTGCCAAATTTTTCAAAAAGCTGCTCTCCTATTTTATTACATTCTTCCTCATTGATTCCTACCTCCCTGCAGACTATTTCCAGCAATTTCCCTGCCTTCTGCTCATTTTTCCATTGCTGTATTTTTTCCCGCCTTTGATGCTCATTCACTCGTTTCAATGATAAATCGACATAGCCTTTCGATGGGTCAACATCCATTACCTTACATACTATACGCTGCCCCTCTCTTACATGCTCTCTTATATTCTTGATCCATCCCGGAGCAACTTCCTTTATGTGAATAAAACCTCTCTTATCTGGATATTCTTCAAGCTTTACAAAAGCTCCAAATCCCTTTGCTTTTGTGACAGTGCAAACAACAAGCTCCCCTTTCTCAGGTAGTTCTTTCAGCATGACTCAATTCCTCTAAAATTTCTCCTTTTATTTTCGCCTTCCCGCCAGTCGGCTCCGCCAGCACGCTTCCGCATATTTGGCAATGAACAAGCATACTCGCTTTACTGAAAACTATCTGATGATTCCCGCAGTCCTTGCACCTTACTCTATAGAATGGCGCCGCCATATTATCTTTTAATCTCAAATTTTTTAGCTCTTATTCCTTCTTTTTGGTGAGCTTTCCCACAAACTTTGCATCGATATCTTAAATACACACGCTTTGTTGGCTTTTCCCTTCCTTCTGGTTTTGGACGAGGATAACCACGATATCCAGCTGTCACACGTCTGAAGCGGCGTTGCCCCCATTTTAGCTCTGAAGCCTTCTTTTTCTTTACCTTTTCTATTACATGCTCTGTGTGGTGCTGGCAGTAAGGACAATATGTTTTAATGACTGGCGGTCTAATCATGAAAGTGTATTAAGCAATAATATAAAAATATGGTGGTTAAACGTTAATTTGAGCTAAAATCATCTCAAAAACGAATTTCGTAAATTTTATTTATATTCTTTTCTTTTAGTTTTGAAAGTATGTTAAAGATTATCTCGCTATATCAGTTATCATCCAAGCTCACAGTTGCAAATTCTCTCGATGATATATATGATACGATAGTGGATGCATTGAGAAAAATTTTGAAGCTCAATAGTTTTGCAATTTTAATAAAAAAAGGGGACGAGCTGATTGCAGTTAGAAGACATGGAATAAGAAAGCCCAATTCTCCCCTGAAATTAAATGGGAAAGGAATTACTGTTGCAAGTTTCAAGGCAAGAAAAACAATTTATGTTCCAGATGTGACTAAAGATGATAGATATGTTGAAAGTAATCCCGATACAAAAAGCGAGCTTTGTGTGCCATTAAAATTTGGAAATGAAGTTATAGGAGTTATAAATGTTGAAAGTGCCGAGTATGATGCTTTCACTGAAGAAGATAGAAGAATACTCGAAATTTTCGCCAGCATGGTGGCAGCCGCCATCAAGAATGTTGAATACAAATGCCGTCTTGCCTCATCTGAGAAAAAATACAGGAGCATATTTGAAAATGCTGTAGAAGGGATATACAGAATAGATGAGAATGGTAAAGTTGTGGAGGTAAATCCTTCCATTGAAAAACTTTTTGGATATAGTGAGGAAGAACTCAAAAAAATGGACCTATCACGCCTTTATAAAGACCCGAGAAGAAGGAAAGATTTCATAAAAAGGGTCAAAAGGGATGGATTTGTTAAAAATTATGAAGTTGAATATGTGAGAAAAGATGGAAAAATAATCATTGGAAATGAATTTGCAATACTTGTCAAAGAAGGTAAAAAGGAATACATTGATGGAATAATACATGATATAACAGAATTGAAAAAAGCCATAAGAGAATCAGAATTTTATAATTCTCTCCTCCGCCACGATATTGCAAATAAATTGCAGATAATATATGGATATCTCGAGATTGTCTATGAAGAGGTTGAAGGAGAAACAAAGGAAATGGTTAAACTTGCTCTTAATTCTGCAAAATCTGCCATGAAACTCATAGAAAATGTAAGAAAACTGAGAAAATTAAAAACAAAGAAAAAGCATGAAATTGAGCTTGGAAAAATGATTGAAGAAATTATGCATGAATATGAAAAGGAAATGAAAGATAAAGGAATAGAAGCAATATACAATGGAAAAGATGTTGTAATGCATGCAAATGATTTTCTGAAGGAAGCGATATCAAATATAATATGGAATGCAATTGTTCATTCAAAAGCAAATAGAATAAAAGTATGGATGGAGAGCAATGGAGATATAAAAATATTCATTGAGGATGATGGAATAGGAATACCAGATGAAATAAAGGACAGGCTATTTGAAATGGGAGTGAAAGGAGAGAAAAGTAAAGGAACAGGCTTGGGATTATATATTGCAAAGAAAATTGTTGAAGAGCATGGTGGCAGAATAGAGGTAAGCAATGCAAAAGATGGTGGAACAATATTTAAAGTCATTATTCCCAATAAATAGTCATACTCATATTGGAGATGCTTTTATAAAACTTCCAGAAAAGAAATACAGTATTGAGGAACTTGTCGCTCCTTTTTCCGGATATAAATATAAAATGCTCGAAAAAGCAAATGAAAAAGAAATAATAAATGGAATGGAAAAAGCAATAAAATTAATGGAAAAAGCTGGAATAAAAGCATTTGTAGATTTTAGGGAGGGGGGAATAAAAGGAATAAAAATGCTTAAAAAAGCTATGAGAGGGGAAAAAATAAAAGTCATCATTCTTGGAAGACCAGAAAAAATGAATTACAATGAAGAGGAAATTAATGCCATTCTTTCAATGGCTCATGGAATGGGATTGAGCAGCATATATGACTGGGATGAAAGCATAGAAAAAATAGCTGAGCATGTTCATAAAAAGCATAAAATTTTTGCATTACATGCGAGTGAGGTAAGGCGCGAAGACATAGATGAGATACTAAAATTGAAGCCACATTTTCTCATTCATCTATGCAAGGCAAGCAAAAGAGATATTGAAAAGGTGGCAGAATGCAATGTGCCTGTCGTTGTGTGTCCTCGCTCCAATGCCTTCTTCGGGCTGCGCCCAAAAATAGAAATGCTTTTGGAATATGGTATAACAACGATGCTTGGAACAGATAATGCAATGATTGTTGAGCCAGATGTAATAAAAGAGGCAAGTTATACACTGCAAAATTTTGAAGTGGATGAAAAGCAAGTTGTAAAAATGGTTACAGATAACCCAAAAAAAGTATTTAAAGAATTTTTATAATACATGCCATGTATGCTCTTGTTGTCATAGATTTTCAGGAGAAAATTGCAAAGCATATAGAAGGAATAGAAAAAGTAAAAAAGAATGCTCAAAAGTTAATAGAGGCATTTGAAATATTTGGCTTTCCTGTTATATATACAAAGCAGATAAATCTGGGAGAAGTAATATTCAAAAAAGAAGCAATAGAAAAAGCAAGCTTTTCATGCTGGCGGGAAAGGAATTTCATCGAGACAATAGAAAAAATAAAAGCAAAAAATATCGTTCTTGCTGGAATAGAAGCACATATATGTGTTATTCAAACAGCCTTGGACATGAAAAAGAATGGATATAATGTAGAGGTAGCCATAGATTGCACTGGCTCAAGAAGCGAGGAACAGAAAAATATTGCTATGGAGAGAATGAAACAGGAAGGAATAAAGATAACAAGCAGCGAGATGCTAATTTATCAAATAATGGAAAGTGCCAGATATGAGAGATTTAAAGAGATACTGGAGGTAATAAAAAAATAAAAAGGATGGGTTAAAAATTTTTTAAAAAAAATTTTAAAAAGGGTGAGGGAATGAAAGGTTTAAAAAAGCAGGCATATTCAGAATGGAGGAAATATGAAAAAGCTCAAGGTGAAGGATGTAATGGATAGGAATCCGCCGCTGGCAGAAGTTCCAGGCAGGCGCGAGGATGTGTTGCACCTATTTGCAAAGCATGAGGTATCAGGCTTGGCTGTTGTAAAAGCCGGAACAAAAAAATTTGCAGGCATTGTTACAAGGAAAGATGTTTTCAGAAAGCCTGAAGAAGACCAACTTGCCATCCTTATGAATAAGCACCCAATAACAATTTCTCCAAATGCCAGCATTAGGACGGCGGCAAAAATATTTTATGAAAAGAAAATACATGGAATTCCTGTTGTTACCAGAGGAGAGCTTGTGGGCGTCGTATCTCCTAAGGACATACTCAGGCTCATATCAAGACTGGATGGAGACAAAGTTGAAGATTATTTTGAATCACCATTTGTGCCGATTTATGAAGAAACTCCATTGCCTGTTGTAATGAAAATATTTCGCATAACAGATATGCCAGCTCTGCCAGTTCTGGGAAGTGATGGAAAACTTGTTGGAATCGTTACCGATGGCGATTTATTTAACTTTTCATTGGTAAGGGAAAGAGTTGATACTTCTTCAATAGGACTTGGTGAAGATGAAGACCTATGGACATGGGAAGGCATTCGTGACATCATGCGTCTCTATTATGAAACCTCGAAAATTGAATTGCCAGAAGTTCCAGTAAGAGAAGTGATGGTGAGAAATGTTATTACAGTTTATAAGAGGGAAAGAATAGGAGAAGTTGCAAGAAAAATGATTGAAAAAGATATTGACCAGATGCCTGTTGTTGATGAAAATGATGAAATTATAGGAATGATATATGATACAGATTTAATGAAGGCATTGTTGTGATTGCATGGACATATATGAAAAAATAATGGCTCTGGCAAAAAGGAGGGGCATATTGTATAAGTCGTATTCCATTTATGGAGGAGAAGCTGGTTTTTATGATTATGGTCCCATAGGGAGCATAATGAAAAACAATATTGAGAACGAGTGGCGAAACTTTTATGTAATGAAGGAGAAATTTTATGAAATATCCACGCCATCAATAACTCCTTACCATGTTCTCAAAGCATCTGGTCATGTTGATGAATTTATAGATAAAATAGCAACATGCAGAAAATGTGGAAAAAGTTTTAAAGTCGAGGAGCTAAAAGATGGCAAATGCCCGATTTGCGGAGGCGAGGTTGAGAAAGGAGAGATGAACCTGATGTTTGAAACATACATAGGGGCAAAAAAGAAAGGCAAGGCTTTTCTCCGCCCCGAAACGGCGCAGGGCATATTCGTGAATTTTCCATTCCTCTATGAATTTTTCAGAAAGAAAATTCCATTTGGGGTGGTTCAGATTGGAAAGGGTTTTAGAAACGAAGTCTCACCCCGTCAGGGAATACTCCGCCTTAGAGAATTCTCAATGGCTGAAGCAGAGATTTTTTTCCATCCTCAAAATAAGAAGCATGAAAACTTTGATGAGTTTAAAGATAAAAAAATGCTTCTTCTGCCTGCTGGCATGGATGAAATGGAAGCGAAGCTTGGTGAAGCCGTTGAGAAGGGTATAATAGGAAATGAAGCCCTCGCATATTACATGGCAATTACCCATGAATTTTTGATAAAGGTTGGAGTCGCTGGAGATAAAATCAGATTCAGGCAACATGAGAAGGATGAGCTTGCTCACTATGCTCATGAATGCTGGGATGCTGAAGTATTTTTGCAACGTTTTGGATGGGTTGAATGCGTTGGCATAGCTGATAGAGCAGCTCATGATTTAATGGCGCATATGCAGGCCACTGGCATGAAC
>JAGGYX010000159.1 GCA_021162305.1 Thermoplasmata archaeon
GCAAGCGATGCTTTGATGACCTATGCCTATGTAGGCTGTAAAGGAGGACATGTTATTGTCACGGGCGATGACCCAAGCTGCCATTCCAGCCAGAATGAGCAGGATAATAGATGTTATGCAAAATTTGCAAATTTGCCAATGCTAGAGCCAAGTAGCCCAGCGGAGGCGAAGGAAATGACAATGGAAGCATTCAAAATATCTGAAGAGCTTCACCTGCCCGTTATATTGCGTGAGACAACGAGAGTTGCACATACCCGTGGTGTTGTTGAGCTTGGAAGAATAGATTGGAATAAAAGGCATGGAGAATTCGGGCACGGCGACTATGTTACTGTGCCTGAAGTTGCAAGAAAATTGCATCCCGTGTTGTTGAAAAAAATGGAAAAAGCAAAAGAAATGGCAGAAAAAAGTAAATTTAATAGAATCGAAGGCTCAGGAAGCTATGGCATAATAACATCTGGTGTTTCATATACTTATGTAAAAGAAGCTTTGCATGATTTGAATGCCAATGCCAAAATTTTGAAACTTGGTTTCACAAATCCATTGCCGAGTAACATGATATTAAATTTCATGAAAAGCGTGGATAAAATTTTAATTATTGAGGAGCTTGAGCCTTATTTAGAGGAACAAATCAAAAAAATTGCCTATGAAAATGAGCTGGATGTTAAAATATATGGAAAAGGATTTGAAGGGCTGAGTAGAATATATGAGTACACTCCTTCCATTGTTTATTCTGCCATTGCAAAATTTATGGGCATTGAATATAAAATAGATGAAATTAAGGTGAGTGCGACGCCTCGCCCTCCTGTTCTATGTCCGGGCTGCCCTCATAGGGCCACATATTATGCTGTCAAAAGCATTGCTCCTCCAGACACAATATACCCTACAGATATAGGATGCTATACTCTCGGCTTACTCCCACCTTATAAAACAGCAGACTTCCTGCTATGCATGGGCTCAAGCGTGGGAAGCGGCGGCGGCTTTTCAATTGCTACTGGAAAAAAAGTTATTTCATTTATAGGAGATTCCACATTCTTTCATGCTGGACTGCCTGCTTTAATAAATGCATTGCATCACAACCATAATTTTACGATAGCCATCCTCGACAACAGCACAACTGCCATGACAGGGCATCAGCCACATCCTGGTAGCAGCATCAACGGCATGGGAAATCCTGCAACTCCAATAGATATAGCAAAGCTTGTCAAAGGAATGGGTGTAAAGCATGTTGAAGTTGTAAATCCATACAATCTCAAAGCGACAAAAGAAGCTTTTAAGAGAGCTCTCGAATATGAAGGCTTATCTGTTGTTATAGCGAAAGCACCATGCATATTGCTGGACTTAAAGAGGCGTAGGAAAAGAATCACATTTGAAGTGGTGCAGGAAAAATGCACTCGCTGCCAAGAATGCATAAATAATTTTGCATGTCCTGCTTTTTATAGAGATGGGGAACAGATAAAAATAAACGATGCTCTCTGCACAGGCTGCGGTTTCTGCGTGCAGGTTTGCCCAGAAGGAGCAATAAAAATAAAAAAGGAGGTGAAAAATGAAAATTAGTATCCTTCTCGCAGGCATAGGCGGACAGGGCGTTATCACAGCTGCAAACATCCTTGCCAATGCTGCCCTAAAAGATGGATATAATGTTATTACATCTGAGCTCCATGGAATGGCTCAACGTGGTGGTGATGTCAAATGTGCTGTCCGAATAGGAGATGTTTACTCACCTATTATCCCTCCAAGAACAGCAAAAGCTTTGGTGGCATTGGAGCCTCTGGAAGCTTTGAGAAACCTTCAAGTGGTGGCAAGAGATGGTATCGTTGTTACAGACAATAATCCAATATATCCCCCTTTAACGAGTATTGGAATAGGAAAATATCCAAGCTTGGATGAAATTTTTGGAAAAATAGAGGAGCATTGCAAGCTCATTAAAATAGATGGAAATGCCATAGCAAGAAAGGCTGGAAATGTTGTTACGCAAAATGTTGTTATGCTCGGGGCATTGCATTCATTGAATGTGCTTCCAATAAAAAGAGAGAGCATAATAGAAGCAATAAAAGAACTGCTTCACAAGCATGCAGAAATAAATATAAAAGCATTTGAACTTGGAGAGAAAGCAATTCCATAGGAAAAATTTTTATTGATAAAAAGCATTACTATCAAGGTTTTTTAGGTGATAAAATGGCGAAGGAAGAAGACTTAAAAAAAATTAGCGTGATGTTGCACGAGCTATCGGAAGATATATCTGTACCAAGAAATATAAGGAGGGGAGCAAGAGAAGCAAAAGAAATTTTAATGAATGAGGCCGAGTCATTTGATGTTAGAGTTGCATCTGTGATGTCAATCTTGGACGAGTTGGTAAATGACCCAAATGTTCCCATACACGGAAGAACAGCAATATGGAACATAATGAGTGCTCTTGAAGCCCTGATGGCACAATAATTAAAAAATAAAAAAGGGATGAGATTACTTCTTTTTCTTCAAGAATGGTAAGCCAGTCCTTGGATTCTCTACTACTTTGTAACCCTTTGGCAATGAAGCCACTGGTTTTCCACTTTTTGGTTTTCTGGCACTAAAGAAGTATATTGTCTGCACTTTCCCTCCCTTCAATTTTACATCTCTTGTATAGAGGGTATATTCCCTTCCCTTAGAGCTTTTATATTTGTATGCCATTTTTATCCTCTCCTCTCCTATATATCTAATGAGAATTTAAATCCTTCGATATTTTTCAGATGAGCCAATAGAGAAGGGCTGCTGCGACGCCCAAAATAACAAAGATTATCCATATTATATACAGCAAGGTTATTCTACGCAGCCATCTTGCCTTTTTTTCAGGCGTATCAAAAAATTCGCCAAGCAATTCATCATCTTCAAGTTTCATGTTTTTTCATCAATGCCTTTATTCTTTTTCTTCTGAAAAAATCTTCTCTTTCTCTTTCTTCCAGCTGTCTTTCAATATATGATATTGTTGCAATTATGCGAGGAATGAAAATATGCTCTAAAGCATTGACACGCCTTTTTGTCTTCTCGATTTCTTTCCCAAGCCTTTGAATACTGCTTTCAATAGAAGCAACTTCAATTATCTTTTCCATGGCTTCTCCTGCTCTTTTTATTGCTTCATCAAAAGATGAGTTTGTTGTTAGAAATCCATATTTTGGCTTTTCCCCTTCCATCAGTTCAAATTCTTCTATAGAAACACCCATTATATTCTTCCGCTTTGAATTCATTTCTCTTTCTTTTGATATTCTTTCTGCTATGCTTCTCACTTTTTCCTCGCCAAGTATCATCTCTGCTTCAATAAGTTTTTCAAAGGCAGCTCTTAAAGCATCTTCCATCTCCCTTCTTTTCTTCTTTCTTTCCTTTATTATTTCAAAAAATGAATTTACCAAGGCATCTCTTTTTTGCGAAAGCAATTCATGACCTTTTACAGCTAAAGCCTTCCTTCTCCTTATTTGCAGCAATTCCATCCTTGTTGGATTTACTCCTTCCATTATTTCTTTTGCCATTTCATCCCTTGTAATATTTGTTTATATATTTCTCATCTATTTTCTTCAACTCACCTTTTGGAAACATGGAGAGTAATTTCCATCCTAAGTCGAGAGTATCTTCAAAAGTTCTATCCTCATTCCTTCCCTGTCTAACAAATTTGTCTTCAAATTCATCTGCAAATTCAAGATATCTTCTATCTCTTTCCGTCAAAGCTTCCTCGCCTACAACAGCAACCAAATCGCGCAAATCACAGCCTTCCGCATAAGCAGCATAAAGTTGATTTGAAAGTTGATGATGGTCTTCTCTTGTTCTGCCTTCCCCAATCCCTTCTGCCATAAGTCGTGACAATGAAGGCAGAACAGCTATTGGAGGATATATTCCCTTGTTATGCAACTCTCTCGATAGCACAATTTGCCCTTCTGTTATATAACCAGTTAAATCTGGAATTGGATGGGTTATATCATCATCAGGCATCGTCAATATTGGAATTTGTGTTATCGAGCCTTCTTTGCCCTGTATTCTTCCAGCTCTTTCATATATTTGTGCTAGGTCAGTATACATGTAGCCAGGATAACCACGCCTTCCCGGCACTTCCTCACGAGCAGCAGATATCTCACGCAATGCTTCAGCATAATTTGTCATATCTGTTAAAATAATGAGGATATGCATTCCTTTTTCAAAAGCAAGATATTCGGCTGTAGTCAAAGCAACTCTTGGCGTTATGAGGCGTTCAATGGCAGGGTCATTGGCAAGATTGAGAAATAAAATGCTTCTCTCTATAGCTCCTGTTTCTTCAAAATCCTTCATGAAAAAATCTGCTTCCTCTGCCGTTATTCCCATGGCGGCGAATATAACAGCAAACTCTTCCTGCCCTGTAACCTTAGCCTGCCTTGCTATCTGGGCAGCAAGTTCATTGTGCGGAAGACCAGCGCCGCTGAAAATAGGCAGCTTCTGTCCTCTAACGAGGGTATTCATTCCATCTATAGTTGAGATACCAGTTTGAATTGGATCGCGAGGATACTCTCTTGCAGATGGGTTAATAGGAAAGCCATTTACATTTCTTATTTCCTCTGGAATAGGAGTAGGTGAGCCATCGATAGGGCGCGCCATTCCATCGAATACACGACCAAGCATTTCCTCGCTAACTCCAATTTCCATTGGTTTGCCAGTGAATATAACGCTCGTATTCTTTGTGTCCAAGCCTCGTGTCCCTTCAAAAACCTGAATGACAGCCTTCCCTTCACCAGCTTCTAAAACCTGTCCAAGTCTTTCTTTGCCTGTTGCTTCAATTATTTTTACAATCTCTCCGTATCCAACTTCTTTTACGCCTTCTACAATCATTAAGGGACCAGCTATCTCACTCACCGTAGTATATTTTATCTCTTTCACGCCACTAAATGCAGTTTTATTTTTAAAACTTTAGGCAAGATTTTAGAAAAGGCTTGCAATGAAATTATTTTTATATGCTGCCACAATATATGTAAGGAGGTAAAAAATGAAAGGTTTGGCAGCCATATTTATAAGTTGCTTGATAATTTTTGGAGGAATTAGCATAACCCCAAGCAAGGCAAACATGCGGGAAAAGAGTATGTATTTAAAAATTCCAGCACCAAAAATAATTGATGATGGAAAATTTGTTAGAATTTCCTTGGATGAAGAGCTGTACATAATGGCTCCTGGAAAACCAATGCTTCCGCGTTTGCTCAAAGTATTTGAGCTTCCATTTGGTGCAAGAAATGTTAGGGTGGAGGTAGATGTAAAGGAATTTCATGAGCTTTCTTTATCCAAGAAAATAATGCCAGCCCCTGCTCCAATGCCTCTTACATTGCCGGAAGAGCGCGTCAGATTGCCGAGCATAGATGCTGGAATATATAGCAGCCATAAAATGTATCCTTCTGGATGGTATAGCTATAGAGTTGGATGTGGATTGAATGGAAAAGGGCAGCATGTCACATTTGTTGTTTTGAATATATATCCAGTCCGATATATTCCTGCTGAGGATAGAATAATTAAAGCAGGAAAGGCAGAGATAAGAATAACATATCAGAAGCCGGAAAAAATGCTTAATAACCATGTATATGATTTAGTTATAATAGCTCCTTCTGAATTTTCATCTGAGCTTGAAAGACTTGTCGAACATAAAGAAAAGCATGGAGTCAGAACAATTCTAAAAACAACAGAAGAAATATATTCAAGCTATTCTGGAAGAGATGAGCCAGAAAAAATAAAATATTTCATAAAAGATGCAATAGAAAAATATGGAATAAAATATGTTTTGCTCGTTGGCGGGTTAAAATCTCTCATTTACGCAAAACCCCGTGACAATCCAAATGCTGGCGTAAAAGGATGGTATGTTCCAGTGAGATATTCAAATCTCGTTGCTGGCGAACCCGGCTATCCCTGCGATTTATACTATGCTGATATTTATAAAGAAGGAGGAGAATTTGATGACTGGGACAGTAATGGAAATGGAATATTCGC
>JAGGYX010000100.1 GCA_021162305.1 Thermoplasmata archaeon
AAGATATGAAGTCTTCTAAGAAGAATGTCCAACTCTCTTT
Source organism: Thermoplasmata archaeon (assembly GCA_021162305.1). Taxonomy (GTDB): domain Archaea; phylum Thermoplasmatota; class E2; order UBA202; family JdFR-43; genus JAGGXW01. The sequence continues at coordinate 41 of JAGGYX010000100.1, forward strand.
ACCCCTTTCCTTTATTTTCTTATATCCACATCCAACAAATTTATAAGTATAAAAATACTTCATAGCAAATGAATGGCTATAATGCTCTTGATGTAGAAAAAAAATGGCAACAGAAATGGAAGGAGATGGGCATTTATAAATTTGAAAAAGGAAAGGAGCCCGTTTATTCCATTGATAATCCACCTCGCTATGCTTCTGGTGCCCTGCATATAGGACATGCTGTCCATTATACGCATATTGATTTTATAGCTCGTTATAAAAGAATGCGTGGCTATAATGTTTTTTTTCCTCTTTGCTTTGATGTTAACGGGATTCCTATTGAAGAGCGTGTCGAGAGAAAGCTTGGAATAACAAGGAAAGATATAGACAGGCATGAGTTCATAAAATTATGTAAGGAATTTGCAGATGAAAATATAGAGGAAATGATACGTCAGTTTGAAATGCTCGGCGAGTCCATGGATGACACAATATATTATCGCACCGACGCTGAATATTACCGTCGCCTCACTCAAATTTCATTCATTGAATTGTATAAAAAGGGACTTATTTATAAAGGAAAGTTTCCAGTAAACTGGTGTCCTCGATGCATGACAGCGATGGCAGATGCAGAGATAGAGCATATTAATAGAAAAACAATGCTCAATACTCTAAAATTTTACTTTGTTGATTATACGCCAACAAATAAAATGAAAGGCATTGGAAAAGATGAGCGTGGCTGGTATGTTGAAATTGCCACAACCCGCCCTGAATTGCTGGCAACATGTCAGATGGCTGCGATAAATCCAAATGATGACCGTGCACCATATCTTGCTGGAAGAAAAATTAGAGTGCCAATATTTGGACAGAACATAGAAATAGTCGAGGATGATAAAGTTGACCCAGAATTTGGAACAGGTGTTGTCATGATATGCACTATAGGTGACAAAGATGACTTAGACTGGGCGATGAAATATGGGCTTGAGTTGAAAATTTGCATAAATGAAGATGGAACTCTAAACAGCTTGGCTGGAAAATATGAAGGGATGAAAATAGAAGAAGCAAAGAAAGCAATCATTGAGGATTTAAAAAAAGATGGCTACTTAATAAAGCAGGATGAGCTGGAGCAGAGCGTCGGCGTGTGCTGGCGATGCAAGACGCCCGTTGAATTTATACAGACAGAGCAATGGTTTTTGAAAATCCTGCCTTTTAAAGAAGAAGTTCTTAAAGCCGCCAATAGAATGAAATGGTATCCAGAGCATATGAAGAAAAGACTTGAAGAATGGGTTAGCTCGCTCAAATGGGATTGGGTTATATCTCGCCAGCGCTACTTTGCTACGCCATTGCCATTGTGGGAGTGCGAAAATGGACATGTTGTTTTGGCAGAAGAGCAACAATGCTATGTTGACCCCACTATTGATGCTCCGCCAGTTGAAAGATGCCCAATTTGCGGCGCCAAGCTCAAAGGAAGTGAGCATGTTTTCGACACCTGGATGGATTCCTCAATAAGCCCATTGTATAACACATTCTGGAAGCGTGACGAGCAACTATTCCAAAAACTTTATCCAATGTCTTTAAGACCGCAGGCTCATGATATAATAAGGACATGGGCTTTCTATACAATTTTGCGTGGCATATTGCTTACAGGAAAAGAGCCATTCAGGGAAGTGATGATTGATGGCTTCATTCTTGCTCCAGATGGAAAACCAATGCACACCTCGCTCGGCAATGTTATCGATCCAATAGAAATAATGAAGGAGCATGGAGCCGACGCCTTACGCTACTATGCAGCAAACTGTAAACTTGGCGAGGACAATCCATTCCGATTCAAAGACTTGGTGAGGGGCAAAAGGCTGATGAATAAAATATGGAATATTGAGAAATTTATTGGAAACGCTATTCATGAAAAACCAGAAAAGCCAGATGAGTTAAATATAGTCGATAAATGGATCTTGAGCCTATACAGCAGAATGGTCGAGGAAGTAACAAAACACATGGATTCATTTGAATTTTCAGATGCAATGAAGAAAATAGAGTATTTCATATGGCATGAATTTGCTGACCATTATATCGAAATGGTGAAGTATAGAATATACAGCAATAAAGATTCATCGGCTTTATACACCCTGTATGAAATTGGTTTTGGAATAGCAAAATTAATCGCCCCTTTCCTGCCATTTATAGCAGAGGAAATATATCATGAGTATTTCAAAAAATTTGAGGGCAATGAGAGCATTCACATAGCAAGTTGGCCTCAACCAATGTTCATAGATGAGGAAGCTATTAAGAAAGGAGAGGAAATAAAAAAAGTTATAGCAAAGATAAGGGAATGGAAAAATAAGAATGGCATTGCTTTGAATGCTCCTATTGAGAAGGTAAAGATATCTGGAATGGGAGAAGAGGGAAAAGAAACGATAAAGAGGACAATGAAAATAAAAGAGCTGGAGATAGGCGGCTTTGAAGTGCAGTATGAAAGCATGGCAGAACCATTATATGATAAAATTGGTCCAGCTTTCAAAGAGAAAAGCAGACTCATTATAAATGAAATAAAGAAGAATCCACAGAAAATCGCCGCCGAAATTGAAGAAAAAGGATATGCCATTATAGATGATGAAGGGAACGCAATAAAGCTTGACAAACAGTTTGTTAGAATATCCAAAAAGCCAAAAGGAAAAAGTTTAATTGAGATTGATGATATAGCTATATTGATAGAATGAAAAGAGAAACAAAATATAAGCTGCTTGCAATTCTCATAATATTGCTCATGATAGGCTCTGGATTTATAGTGCTATTTTATCATACATAATGGGCTTAGCTGCATAACCACCATAAATATATAAATAAGGGAAACAATATAAAAACATGATAAGAAGACCTGCTGTTGCAGGAGCTTTTTATCCTGCAAATAGAGAAAAGCTTGTTGAAGAGATTGAAAGAAGCTTTGTTAAAGGCTTCGGGAGAATCCCAGAAGTTAAAAAAGGTATGGGAAAAATAAAGGGAATCGTTGTCCCTCACGCAGGCTATATATATTCTGGCTATGTCGCCGCCATGGCGTATGGCGAGGTGGCTGAGAATGGATTTGCTGAAAAGTTTATAATAATTGGACCAAATCATACAGGATATGGTTCTCCTGTTGCTTTAATGTCGCATGGTGAGTGGGAAACTCCTCTGGGACGAGTTAAAATATCAGAAGATGCAAAAAAACTTGTTGGGGGCATAATTGATGATGATGAGCTTGCCCATAGATATGAGCATTCAATAGAAGTGCAGCTTCCGTTTTTGCAGTATCTTGGCAGCTTCGAGTTCATTCCAGTCTGCCTTGCGATGCAGGATTATGAAACAAGCATTGAAGTTGGAGAGATTTTGGCAGAAGCAGAAGATGCAATCATAATAGCAAGCACTGATTTTTCCCATGTAAGCTTTTCAAAATTCCCAAGCGAGGAGGACATCGAGAGAAATGTAAGAGAAAGAGATAAAATGGCAATAGAGAAAATTCTGGCTTTAGATGAGAAAGGATTGATTGAGGTGGTGGAAGAAGAAAACATAACAATGTGTGGCTATGGAGGCGTGGCAGCGATGCTTCATGCAGTTAAAAAAAGAGGAGCTAAAAAAGCAAGGTTGCTTAAATATGCAACCTCATATGACATTGAGCCAGGCACCTATTGCGTTGGATATGCTGCCATAGTTGTGGAGTAATCAACCAGCTCTTTCTTTCAATGCTTCCTGTATTTTATTCTGCAATTCCTCTATTTTTTCTTTTAGCCTCTTTTCCTGATTTTCCAAAGCTTTTTTTCTTACTTCTAAACTTTCCTTTTCTTCCTGCAATTCCTTTAGAACTTCGTCCTTCTTAGCCTTCACAATTAAATTTCCTACACTCCTGTATACTGGTGTTGCTTCATCTACTTTATTTAATTCCTCTATTGCATTAATTGTTTCCTTTAATTTAATATCCACCTGCAGTCTTTGTTGCACAACCATTTCAAATTGCTGCTGGAATTGCTGCAACTGCTGCAACTGATTTTGAACCTGCGGTGGTAAATCTTCAAATCTTATTGCCATATTGGAATATTAACATTCATTTTTATATGTTTGTATTGCATCCTTTATGATTTTTTCATGGTCAAAAGCTAACGGCGGGAGTTCATTCAAATCAAAAAATTTTGCTTCTATGGCGTCATCTCCCGCTATGGCGTCGCCTTCTCCTTCCAACAAAAAAACTATTGATATGGTATGTCCACGAGGGTCTCTTGCTGGGTCAGAGTAAACACCAACTAGTTTTTTTATCTTTGCATCCATTCCTGTTTCTTCTTTCACCTCTCTCAAAACAGCCTTCTCGACCGTCTCGCCATATTCGACAAAGCCGCCCGGCAGCGCCCATTTGCCCTTGAATGGCTCGTTTTTTCTTTTTACGAGCAATATCTTTCCGTTTTTTATGATAACTCCATCTACTGTAATACTTGGCTTTTTCATGAAGAAAAATATATATTTATATAAATTGCTTCTTATTGTGAAATTGATTTCCATTGAAGAAGTTGAAGAGACGCTTGAGGCATGGAAAAAGAAAAAGAAGGTGTTAAAACGGGAAGAAGAGGAATCTCAGCAGAAAGAATAGCAAGGCGGATGCTCGAAAGCAAGGGTTTTGACATCATAGCAACAAATTATAAAATAAGCTCGAAAGGGGAAAATATTGGAGAGATTGACATCATAGCAGAAAAAGATGGAGAAAAATATGCTATAGAAGTTAAATCAGGAAAAGCAAGTTTATCTTCCATACGCCAAGCTTATGCAAATGCAAAACTTGCTGGATTTAAGCCATTGTTAATATGCAAGAAAAGTGATGAAGCAACAAAAGAAGCTGCAAAAAAGCTTGGGGTTGAGATATTAGAATTCAGCGAATATCATTTATTGCTTGAGCCTGAAGAGCTTGAAAGCATTGTTAAAAATTGTATGGAAGAAGTTATGGAAAAATATGGTTATATGCCTTATGCATTCATGAGCAATAGCGATATAAAATTTTTTAAAATTCTGGCAGAATCAGAAAGCATTGAAGATGCTTTAAGTAAGCTTAAAATGAATGAGAAAAAATTTGGGGAAAAGCTGGCAAGGCTTTCAAAGAAGGGCATTCTTCCATCTCGTCCTCTTTCATTCGTGGATTTGAAAAAATACAGCATGGCAGTCATCTCCAGAAATGAATTCATAGAAAGAATAAAGAGAATTGAGAAGGAAATAAAAGAATTAAAGAATTTGCTCAAGGAAATTGCAGGCAAGTAAGCAAAAAATTATAATGCATGCAATCATACAAATATGCAGTGCATCTATAGCAATGAAATTGGCGAGCAACATTTTGGAAAGGAAATAAAGGTAGCAGGATGGATAGAAGATATACGAAACCTTGGAGGCATAGCCTTCATTATTTTAAGAGATAGATATGGAAGAATGCAGATAACGGCAATAAAGAAAGAGAATAAGGAGGCATTTAAAAAAATCGTTTCTTTGAATAGAGAAAGCGTTGTAATGGTGTATGGCATATGCCAACCAAATGAAAAAGTTATGAATGGATGGGAATTGTTGTTAAAAAATTTTGAAGTGCTTGCGATGGCAGATGCGCCCTTACCAATGGGAGTTGTGGATAAAGTAGGCGTTGATTTCGATACCCGTCTTGATAATCGCATTATCGATTTGAGGAGAGAGGAAGTAAAAGCAATTTTTGAAATCCGTCATTCATTCATTAAATTTGCCTCTGAATATCTGGAAAGGCATGGATTCATTGAAGTTCATACTCCAAAAATAACAGCAATGTCCTCTGAAGGCGGAACAGAAGTATTTAAAATAGACTATTTTGGCAAGCCTGCATATTTGGTTCAATCTCCCCAGTTGTATAAACAAATGCTAATGGCTACAGGTTTTGACAGAGTTTATGAAATTGCATGGTATTTCAGGGCTGAACAACATGATACAACACGCCATTTGAATGAATCCACAGCTATAGATGTTGAAATGGCTTTTATAGAAAGCGAGGAAGATGTCATGAGAATTGTGGAGGGAATGACAGATTATGCAATCCAAAAAATAATGGAGGAAAACGAGAAGCAACTTGAGCTGTTAAAAGTAAGCATTGATTTGCCTTCATTGCCTTATGCTCGCATCAAGTATGATGAAGTAGTGGAAATATTGCAGAAAGAAATTGATTTCAAATGGGGCGATGATTTAGGAACAGATGAGGAAAATATTCTTGCAAAGCATATCAACGACGAGATATATTTCATAAAGGATTTTCCGCTGGAAAGCAAGCCTTTCTATGCTATGCCCCGCGACAAATACGCAAGAGCTTTCGATTTAGAATTCAGGGGAATGGAGATTTCCTCGGGCGCACAGCGCATCCATAGCTATGAAATGCTAATTGAAAGAATGAAAAGTTTGGGCATGAATATTGCCAATTTCGATGACTACCTTAAAGCATTCCGCTACGGCATGCCGCCCCATGGCGGCTTCGGCTATGGAATAGAACGATTCCTCATGCGATTGCTCAATCTTAAAAACATAAGAGAATGCATCCTATTCCCGAGAGACAGGAAAAGGCTCAGACCATAATTTCTTGATACGGGCATTTCAGCTGCGAGACTTTGCATGCATATTTATAAATCGTGGGTATAATTAAAATTTGGTTATGAATGCAAGCATAAGAAAGGTAAATCTTTCCAAGCAGGACATTGAATCATTTGTTGGAGTATATAAATCTGCATATAAAGGAATGGAGGAATATGCATATAAAAAGGAAAAAAGCATAAGACATTATTTCAAATGGCTTTTTAAGAGAGATAGAGATGGATTTTTTGTTGCTGAATTGGATGGCAATGCAATAGGTTTTGTTGCATGCGATTCAAACTGGCATAATTTATTTAATGAAAAAATGGGGGAAATACATGAATTGGCTATCAAACAGGAATATAAAGGAAAGGGAATAGGAAAAAAGTTAATGGAAGCAGCAGAAGAATATTTAAAAAGCAAAGGTCACGAAAAGTTTGGATTATGGGTTGGAGAGAATAACAAAAAGGCAATAAAATTTTATGAAAAGCTGGGTTATAAAAAGAGAGATAAATTTGGAATATGGATAAGAATGGAAAAATATGAAACGAAATCTATATAAGGTAGCCATAAGTTAAAATAAAATGGATGAATACAGAGTGAAAAGATATAGGGATAAATTGAATATCATTCTTTTGAGAACCGAGCAAATTAAAAACTGGACAGAAAATATTAATAATTTCATGAAGGATGAAAAAACAAAACTGGCTGTCTATAAAGCCTTTCAGGAAATTGTTGAGTCAGCCATGGATATAATATCAATGATGTGTGTGGATTCAAAATTAGCTCCAAAAGATGATTACAGCAATATAGAGGAAATAAGCAAAAGAATAGATGGAATAAATGAAGAAATACTGAAAGAAGCTAATGGGTTAAGAAATGTAATTATTCACAGATATAACGGTTTGGATGATGCAAGAGCATATGAAGGAATAAAAAAAATTATTCCTGAAATGGAAAAATTTGTGGAAATTGTAGAAATATGGATGAAGAAGAAAATATAAGGAAAGAGTTACAATCATTGCAAAAAGATGTGCTTGCCATTCTTATTTATGGTTCGGTGGCAAAAGGGAAAGAGAATAAAAGAAGCGATATAGATATCTGTCTTGTTGCTCCTGATTCAAATCTTAAAGAATTATATAAAAAAATGCTTCCTCTTGTAAAAGAAAAATATGATATCAAAATTTTTGAAGATATGCCACTGTTTCTTAAGATTGAAGTGATTAAAAATCATAAAATAGTGTATACGCGCAACATTTATGATTTATACGAGTATTTTTATAGATTTAGAAAAATATGGAAGGACCAACAGCATAGGCAGAAGCTATCAAAAGAAGATGCGAAAAGATTGTTTGAATAGAAATTATAGAATACATTTTAAAGGCGATTTCTTTTTAAAATATGAAAACATGGCGTGAAAAGTTGAATAAAAAAGATTTGCCAAAAATTGTTGAAATTCCAGAAAAGCTTGCTAAGAAATGGGGAAATGGAACAATGGTTGTGCCATCTCCATTAGAAGTAAAGGAAATAATGGATTCTGTTCCTTATGGAAAATTAATTACAGTTGATTTAATCAGAAAAAAGCTTGCAGAAAAACATGATACAATCATTGCATGTCCCTTAACAACAGGAATATTCATAGGGATTGTAGCAAAGGCGGCAGAAGAAGCAAAAAAAGAAGGAGGTAAGGATACAACTCCATATTGGCGAACTCTCAAAACAAATGGCATGCTAAATGAGAAATATCCGGGAGGCATAGAAAGGCATAAAAAATTGCTGGAGAAAGAAGGACATAAAATAATAAAGAAAGGAAAGAAATTTGCTGTAGCCAATTATGAGAAATTTTTGTGGAAATAATAAGCGGGCGCGGCGGGATTCGAACCCGCGATCACTGGCTTAGAAGGCCAGTGCCATATCCTGGCTAGGCCACGCGCCCCACCAAGGATAAAAGAAAGGCATTTTAAAAATTTAACGAGATGGGCCCGCCGAGATTTGAACTCGGGTCTATGACTCCCGAAGCCACAAGGATAGACCAAGCTACCCCACGGGCCCACTCAAAAATAAATAAAAAAGAGAGTTAATAAGTTTGGGCTACTATTTCCGTCTGGGGAGTGCTACTGTGGGCTCTAAACAAACTGTATATTTTAACATCCATCTCCTTGCTATTGTTTAATCCTGCTCCATTGTATGCAATTACTTTCAGTGTTCTTCTGCCAATATCTCCTCCCCACTTCCATTCATATGGTGGATTTGTAAAGTTTGCTCTTTCCTCTCCATTAACCAAAATTTTCACTCTGGAGATTCCAGATACATTATCAGCTGCATCAATTTTAACAAGTATTTTTCCTATTATTACTGTCATTCTGAATGTTGGCATGATGTCCCTTCCAAATATGTACAGCCTTTTCTCTTTTGGCATTATTATGCTAACAGATGGTTTTGTTTTATCAATTTTTATTGTAACATTCTTAATGCTCTCCTTATTTCCCGCTTTATCCACGCTGTAATATTCGAGTAAATGTTCTCCCTCCTTCTTTACTTTAAATGTCGTCGAATATTTTGTCCAATTGCCGCCATCTATCCTATAATATGTTTTATCTATGCCTGACAAATTATCCTGTGCCTGCAATTTTACAGTAACATTTCCAATGTACCAGTCATTTTTTCCTTCTTTTCCAGTTAAATTCACTTTTGTCTGCGGAACATGGGTATCGACTGTAACAAGGCATGTGTCTTCGTCGCTTGCTCCAGAATCATCTGTAACGTTTAACTTTACAGTATAACTACCGTCCTCGCTATAAGTATGATGAACTATTTTTCCACTACCAGTTGTATTATCTCCAAAATTCCATACATACGAAGTAATGTTTCCATCTGGGTCATAACTACCTGAGCCATCTAAAGTCACTTTTGTTTTATTCACCACCTGATTTGGTCCAGCATCTGCAACAGGCGGCTGATTTGCCACTTGTACAGCGTGAGTTACCTCTCCATACACTATTGTTCCGCTAAAATTCCATTTTACAACAAGCTTAACATTATATGTACCTGGCTTAGCGTATTGATGAAATGGATTTTTCTCAGTGGAACCATGCCCATCTCCAAAATACCATATCCTCTCTTCTATATCACTTTGATTTGAAGATGTATCTGTGAAATGAATTAAATCTGCTGTAGATGGATTTGTGGGGCTCCATGTAAAATCTGCAGTTGGTCCATTTGCTTTTCCAAATGGCACAAAGGAAAGCAATAGCATCAAACCAACCATTAAGCCTATTTTTCTCATTTTCTCCCTCTATATGTTATAGTGTCATCATTTTTAAGTATATCGCATGCTACAAAATTTTAAAAATATTGCCTCATAGCAATATGGAATTCAGAAACATAAATGACTTAAAAAATTACCTCAGGCAACTGGAAAAGCGCCGCCGCCACCCGCAGGATTACATTTTTGGGATAGAGCTGGAAGGTGCTTTAGTAAATAAGGAAGGTAAACCGCTCGATGCAAGTAAAATAATACCCCGTCTGAATC
>JAGGYX010000060.1 GCA_021162305.1 Thermoplasmata archaeon
TTATTCATATGGGCTTTAGTAACACTTGCATTCAGCGGAATTATATTATTTTTTTCTTGGCAATTATCAGATAATTTTAAGTATGAAGATATAACATTAAATATCCTTTTTGTTGTTAGTCTATTAAACTTTGTATCAGGGTTTTTAGGGCTGGTAACAGGTGATGGCATCGCATGTTTTCTAACTATTGGATATTTATTCACATATTGTGTTTATTTGGTATATGGATTTTTGATTGCCTTGCCAATATTGTTTATCATCACTATTATAACAATATTCTTTGTAAAAAGATGGAAAAGTTGGGTAGATAGGTGGAATAGGGTGTGTGAAAATGAATGAAATAAAAATATATCAAACAGGAAAGATGGGTGTGAAAGGAGAAGTGGTATTCCCGCAGAAATTGAGAGAATTTATGAAAATATCAACGGGAAATGAAATTGCTTTCAAAACAGCAGAAAAAAAGGGAGATGAATATATAATAAAAGTGGAGGTCGTGAGATAATGCCGATATGTCCAATATGTGGAAGGGAATTTGAAAAGGGATTGTATTGTTCGCCAGAGTGCGAGGCACAAGCAAAAAGGCTAATTAAAATGTTGAGGGAGATAAAATGAAGAAAATAGATTATTCTTTAGGAGTAAATAAGGTCGAGAATAACGAGGAAGATAAAATAGATATAATAATCGAGGTAATCATGATTTTAACTTATATAGTAATGGCTATCTATTTAAGCATTTATTTAAACGCATGTCCTAATAAAACAATGGAGAGTATAGATGATTGGATTGTATGTAGTAGAGGAATAATCAATACGGGAATAATTGCATTGTGTGGGTTTGTAATTTGTGCTGTAATAGAAAAAATAGGGAGGAGAAAATGATGTGGATATGTGAAAATGGGCATGAGTTTCCATGGGTTAGACACGGAAAAGAAACAAGGCCAGAACGATGCCCAGTATGTGGAAGCAACAATATCGATGCTGTGGAGGGATAAAATGATTGAAGAATTGACAATCATAATCCCAACATGGAACTCTATGCCAGAACTTGAAAGATGCCTAAATTCTATCCAAAGAGTTTTTCCAGAAAACATTGTAAAAGAAATCATAGTCATTGATAAGCATTCGACAGATAACACAGATGAGTTTGCTCGTCAGCATGGATGCAAAGTTTTATACGACGATAAAACGCTTGGTTCAGCTCGCCTAAAAGGACTTAAAGAAGCAAAAACAGAATGGATTGCCTTCATAGATAGCGACATTGAATTGCCAGAAGGGTGGTTCGAGAAAATGTTGACATATATTAGCAAAGTAGAAGATAGTTTAAAATACAATACAAGTATTACTAAAAAATGCTTCAAATGCAAATATTTATCAGATTGCTGGGTTGATTTCGAGAATGGTATCTATAATACAGAAAAAATGAAAAAATTATGCCCCGAAACATATCGTATTGTGAGTCATGATATAGGTTGGATTTATGGTAGAACAATAGACGATAGAGAGCCAATAAGAAGCGAAAAGTTATGGAAAATGAATTTAGAACTTGGAAAAAACGGTTATCGTCTTATAAAAGAAGGGCAAAGAGCCTATACGAATAACACCCTCTGCCTCCGCAAGCCTCTTCTCAATGCAAAAATCGAGCATCTCAATGCATGGGAAGACTATGTCCTGACTCAGGAAATGCTCAAGGCAGGCTATGCTGTTGTTGAAGTTCCCGTAACATGCACTCACCTTCGCTCTCATACTTACTCAAAATTCGGTGTAATGACAGAGGCATGGGGAATTGCGGGCGAGCTTAAAGCAAAGGGCATCAATCCCTATACTCTGCTTCGTCCATTCTGGTTTTTATACTGGGGGCTAAGATGCACATTTCACTTTAAAGATTTACAGCATTTCAAATTCAATCTCCAAGTATTTTTCAGCATGATAAAAGCAATATTTCATCGCAAGGAGGCGTTCTCATGGAAGAGATAAAAATAAATTTCGGATGTGGAAAAGATATACGAAAAGGATGGATAAATGTCGATAAAAGAGATTTTGGACAAGAATTAATTTATGACCTAAACATGTTTCCATATCCTTTTGATGATGATACAGCAGATGCCATACTAATGCAGGATATTCTTGAGCATTTAGTAAATCCTGAAAAAGTGCTAAAAGAAATATACCGCATTTCAAAAAATGGTGCAACAGTTGTAATAAGAACTCCACACCCAAAATCACCTCACATGAAAAGAGACCCTGAGCATGTATCCGCAATACCCCCGTCATTCTTAAAGGATTTCAGCGTGTTTCCAGCGGATGTTATATATTATCATTGCCAGAGAGGTTTGTTGTTTTACTGGAATCAGACGGTAGTATTGAGGGTGAAAAAATGATAATACTACATGTTGGATTGCCCAAAACAGGCACAACATTCCTGCAGGAAGAGATATTTAGAAAAATGGACATAAAATACATAAGAGATTTAAATATAACTTCTTTTGCAACAAACTATAGAAAAGTTATAATATCTCATGAGGGTCTTTCCATGTCTGATATGTTTGAGCCAGCATACAAGAAATACATGGTTGCGGAGTATTTGAAGAAAATATTTCCAGATGCAAAGATAATTGTCGGCATAAGAGATAAAGATAGCTGGCTTCACTCAATGTATAGTCAGTATATTAGAAATGGCGGTGGCGGAAGCTATGATTATTTCATTTCTCATTTAGATAAAGAGCATCTTAACTTTGAAAAATATATTAATCATCTCAAAATGCTGTTTAATGATGTATTCGTGTATAAATTTGAAGAGATTGTCTCAGATAAGGCAAGAGTTGTAAAAGAAATGTGCGATTTCATTGGCGAGCCTGTGCCAGATTACAGGGATAAGAAATACAGAGTGAGTTTAAAGCCATACCAATTGCGTGCATTACGCTTTTTCAACCGCTTATTACCATACGATGTCAATCGTGTATTTAGATATGTTGTGAATATGACGAGCAATTCACAACCGCAGGAGGAGGTAAGATGAGAGAAATAAAGTTTAGAGTGTGGGATAAAGAGAAAAAAGTGCTGTTACCAGTTAGTGTAATAGAATGGATAAATGGTGAAGTATATCGCATAATGTTTTATTCACAGCGTGGCTTTATGCTTTCTTTTAGTGGAA
>JAGGYX010000114.1 GCA_021162305.1 Thermoplasmata archaeon
GCCAAAAGATTTGGATATTGAGATATTAACTTCGGTCGATATGCTCGGAGGCACATTCAATGGTTTATATAAAAGTTGCAAACTCAAATGGTACACATTTTTTCCATAAGTAAATATAAAGCTTTGTTGCTATATCATTTCATGCATAGATTGAAAACGATTCTGAGAAAAATAGATGGCAGAGGATATAAAGCATATAAATTGCTGGAAGGAAAATACGATTATGGTAACTATGCCCTTTTCATTGATCATGTGCAGGGTGACCCATTTGCTCCGCCGTCTCGCTTGTATATCGAGATTGATTTTGAAAAGACTGGATTTCCCTCGCTTTTTGTTAAAATCCATAAAACAGCTTTTGAAGATTTTTTGAACAGGCGTTTTTATGAAATTGCAAGAAAAGGAAGCAAGAAGAGAGGGAGTGGAAATGGTGGAATGATAATTATGCAAAAACCAAGCCAGTGTATAATAAGAAGAGATAGCATTGAAGTAAACGAAAAAATCGTGGCAAGATTTTTTGTCGGTCTGCCAGCATATGGAAGAAAAATAGCTGGAAAAGAGGCGAAAGAATTGTTGTTGCATGATTTGCCATATGTTATTGAAAGAAGCTTGTTTTTCAAGCACCATTCATATGAGGAAATAGAAGAGCATGTCAGAGTTGCTGAAGATGCTGATTTCATAAGGAAACAATTGAGCAAAAACAAACTCGTCGCTTTTATAGCCAATAATTCCATCCTTCCGAGAAAAAGCGGTGTCGAAGATAAGCCATTAAAAAACGCCATCCGTTTTAAATCACCAGAAAGCATGGAAGTCGAATTTGATTGCCCGAACAGAAAAATAAAGGGCGTGGGGATACCAGAAGGAATAACACTTATTGTGGGCGGCGCCTACCACGGGAAGTCAACTTTGCTTGATGCCATAGCCATGGGAGTATATAATCATGTGCCAGGAGATGGAAGAGAATTCGCTATTACGAGAGATGATGCTGTAAAAATAAGGGCTGAAGATGGTCGCTATATAAATAATGTATGCATATATCCCTTAATATCTGATTTGCCAGATGGGAGCGATTCCAGAAATTTCAGCACCGACAACGCATCAGGCAGCACAAGCCAGGCTGCAAATATTATGGAAGCATTGGAAACTGGTTCTCGTCTATTGCTTATAGATGAGGATACATCTGCTACTAATTTAATGATGCGAGATAGAAAAATGCAGGAGCTTGTTCCAAAAGAAAAAGAGCCAATTACACCAATCATAGATATGATGTCAGTCTTTAGAAAGATGGGGGTTTCCATTATAATGATTGCATCTGGAATGGGAGAATATTTTGATGTTGCTGACAATGTTATAATGATGGATAAATATATTGCCAGAGATGTAACGTCAAAAGCGAAAGAAATAGCAGAAAAAATTAAAAGCAATAGAATAAAAGAAGCACCAAGAGAAATAGTAATCAAGGACAGAATAGCATTAAAAGAAAGCATAAGAAAAGCAATGGGTGCAAAGAAAAAAATAAAAGTCAGTGAGAAAAATAAAATAAGATTCGGGAAAACAATAATAGATTTGGTATGTATCGAGCAAATTGCAGAAATCGGGCAAACATATGCCATTGCAGAAATTCTAACACGCCTTCCATGCAAAAATTGCATTAAAGATGAGCTATTGGTGCAGAATTTTCTATCAATGCTTCCACCAAAAGGGATATATGGCGAGCCGAGAAAATATGAAGTTGTTGCAGCATTAAATAGATTGCGAGGTGTAAAATTTCAGAATTGCATGCCTGCATATGTATCTGCATATTCATCTGCAAATTAATTTTTATTAAAGAACATCAAATATATTCTTGGTGTGAAAATGAATAGGGAGAAGGCATTAGTTGTGATGGGTTTAATTTTTGCTACAGCCCTGCTAAGTTTTAATAATAGTGGTTCCCAGCCCGAGAAACTCTTTTACTCTGCGTCAGAAGCAATATATATTTCAGAAGAACCAACTGCACAGGAAGTGGATTTAAGTTCAAACTCCTCGGGAGAATCTACTACCTCCAATGAGGTTGGATTGATTACCTGCGCAAGTTATATGGGGCAGTCGCCGGCTCTACAAATTCAAGATTATTGGGAAAATGCAGGGAAAGAAGTGAAATTACTCTGGCCAGATGAATGCAAAACTGATGATGTATTAAATTATTTGAATAATGATTTTGACAATGCAATAGATGATTCAGATGATACTCAAGAGCCTGCATCTAATGAGGAATTTGCCATCACAGAAAATGTAGGAACTTATGCAAGCATGGTTGTATCAGGTCTAATTGAAGAGAGTGATTCCTCTTCTATTTCATCTAATGTAGAGAGCACCACTTCCAATACTTATGCTCAAGGAACAACCACCACATCAAGTTCGCAAGCCTCAAGTTGCAAGGTTTTAGTTTATTGGACAAATATTGGTCATAGCACCACCACAGGCCAGGATGGAGCACCATGTTATGGGCTGAGAAGAGATGTAAGTGTGGAGACTCCTCCGCCTACTGTGGAATATCTTAACTATACACAAATGTATAATAAGGAGGGAATAACTGATAGCATTGTATTTATCAATTCATGTAATAGTTACATGAATCCCTGGAGAAGTGCTGTTACAAGTAATAATCCAGCGCATTATATTGGTGGTAGGATTCTGCTGCCGATACATGAGTCAAATGGAGCCTGTGAAGACTTTTGGTATTATTATATAGTGGTGGGTAAAGATATAAAAAATGCACTGATTCAGGCTTTCGAGGACAATTATCATTATGATGGGTCTCCTTATACTTTTTATAACTGGGATGATGTATACGGATTGTGGCCATGATTAAATAAAACCCAGAACATTGATGGTGTCGGCATAACTTTCATTGCCATATCCGATAACCTTTAATGTATGAAAACCACTGGAGCAATTCCATTTCCATTCATATGGAATTTCATCATCCACTTTCATTAATTTGTCATCTACATAAAATTCAACTTTATTGACACCCATTGTTAATGCTTTTACAGTTATTTCTCCAATTATTAAAGCTCTATCTATTGGCAAAGACATTAATTCTCTATCAAAAACATACAGGAATCCTTCAGATGGTTTTTTTATCATAAGAAAAGTTTCAAATGGTTCTATTAGAGGATAGTGGTCAGCATTTTTCCCACCTGAGATATAATAAGGTATGTCTCCAATCTCATCTCCATTTATATCAACGCCATCATAATCACTCCAATAATTGCCAATGTTTCCATCATCCCAATAATTGTTGCAATTATCAAATGCTTGCAAATTATTATCGATAAACTTGTTGTAGTAAATGAAATTATTTGTGGAAGGCACAACAAATTCATCATTTACTTCTATAACCATGCCTTCTTGGTTTTTAGTGAATCTATTGCTTTGAATCATGTTATTGTGTGAACCATATATTATATGAATTCCTATCTTGTTTGATTTCAAAACATTATTTTTTATTGTATTGTGAGAGGCTCCCATTAGTTCAATCCCCTTCTTGGCGTGCGATATAAAATTATTTTCTATAATATTGTAATTATTTGTTCCATCATTTCCATACCACATGTTCAGATGAATGCCATCTGTGGATATTGTATTGTTTTTTATGACAACTCTATCCGAATCACAGAAATAAATCCCTGTTTCTATCTTGTTATTCTCGATTCTATTTTTATCAGAAGACACTAAAAAGATTGGTCCTCCTTTTCCTATGTTATTATTTTTAAACAATATATCGTTAGAGTAAGATAGTTGAATTGCTGGGAACCAATAATTATGAGAAATATTCGAGTTTTTTATGGTTATATTTTTGCAAAAAGCAATTTCAATGCCACAATCAGCATGGGTGATTTCCACTCCATTAACGATGGCATTTTCACATTCTACCAATATTATTGCTCCTGCATTTTTTGGGACAGTAAAATCTTTTTTGCCATAATAA
>JAGGYX010000039.1 GCA_021162305.1 Thermoplasmata archaeon
ATTTTTTCGGGTCACTATGGCGAAGCTCAATCGCTTCATGCAAATTGCTTCCATAATATCCTGCTGGGACATATCCATTTAAAGCATCATGAGCAGAAGTCTGATCAGTAACAACATCTGGAATAATGCCACGCCTAACCAGTTCAGGATGCACATCTGCACAGTTGCCAAGGAGAGCAACAGATTTTGCCTCCTTCTCCTCAACGGCATTTTTAACTATTTCAAGAGCCTCATCCAGCTCGGCGGTCATCTCATCACAATACCCTGCTTTGATACGTCTTTCTATCCTCGCCTCATCACATTCTACAACCAAAGCCACGCCTCCATTCATTTTTATGGCAAGCGGCTGTGCCCCGCCCATGCCGCCCAAGCCGCCACTCAGCACAAATTTTCCATGCAAAGTGCCGTCAAAATGCTTCCTTGCTACAGCTGCGAATGTTTCGTAAGTGCCCTGTATAATGCCCTGTGTGCCTATATAAGCCCATGAGCCAGCTGTCATCTGTCCATACATGATTAGTCCAATGTCCTCGAGCTCGTAAAATTTCTCCCATGTGCTCCATTTTGGAACGAGGTTTGAATTTGCTATAAGCACAATAGGACTTTGTTTTGTTGTCTTAAAAACTGCAACTGGTTTTCCAGATTGAACAAGCAGTGTTTCATCTTCTTCAAGCTCTTTTAGCGTTTCGACAATCGCATGATAGCTTTCCCAGTTTCTTGCAGCCTTGCCAGAACCACCATATACAATAAGCTGTTCGGGCAATTCTGCGTTTTCAAGATTATTTTCAAGCATTCTTAAAATTCCTTCCTGTCGCCATCCTTTACAGCGCAAATTTTTACCTCTTGCTGCCTTAATTTGCATAAAAATAAAAGCAACATGAAATATAAAATTTTGTTGAGTTTATGACTATCCTGCTACGCTTCCTTTGTACCAAAATTAATTCTTGAAAACAAAAGTAGCAAAAAGCTTTTTATTTAAAAACAATAAATAATTAATGCCATATTGGAATAAACATGTTTTAATTGGGAAAAAAGACGGAATTGATGAGAAAATAATGAAGGAAATATGTAAAACAATAGACATATTTCATGTGGAAAAAAATCCCAAATATAAATCCTGAACAGGCTGAATGGATGCATTGTCCAATTGTGGTGGATTCTATTTTGAGAATAAAAAATCCAGAGGAAAGAATAAAAAGTGTTAAAGCAGCACTGCATCATTATATTCTCGATATGATTGAGAAAACAAGAATAATTGATGTTGAGGATTGCAAAGAAGGATTAATAAAATTGAGAAATTTTCTTAAAACACTAAGTCCAAAAGAATTGTCTCAGATTCCAATTTATGGATTCATTGAAAGATGGTATTTTATTCATGTAGAAGAGAATGTGGATAAAATAGAACAAGCAGCAAGAAATTTAGCACAAGATTTATCTGATTTTATGATCGGAAATATGATGCCTTTTCCATATATTTTAGATGGACACCCAGGATACTATGAATGTTTGAGGTGTGGATATTCATGCTCTCCAGAAAGGGCAAAAGAGGTAAATTATATGTGCCCAAAATGCGGAGATCCTCTGCACGAGATATAAAATTTTATGGCCTAGCTGCCGCCTAATCCAGATATTCCTTTATCTCGTCTTTTGCAGAATTTCTTTTCTCTTTCAAATCATTTAAAAATTCTTTCATCAGCTCGCTTGCAAGTTTTTTGCATTGCCCACAAGTCTGCTTTCCGTTCCTGCAATCCTGATATATTTGCTCAAGCTGTCTGTCATCTTTTATAAGCCCATATGTGAAAAGCTCGTATATGATACATTTTTCAGGCTCTCCCCCAAGGCGTCGATGTTCCTCAATGCTTATCCTGCCCCCTGTCTTTGCATGCCATATTTTTTTCTTTGCTTCCTCGGGAGTATCGCTTAAAAATATTGCATAATTTGGTCTGCTACTCGACATTTTATTTCCATCCAAGCCCGTTATAAATCGATGATATGTTGAAGATGGCAAAATGAAGCCATAGTAGCCAAGCTTCCTTTCCTCCATGGCAAGCTCAAAATCTATTTCATCCACATTGTTGGAGGCGATATAAATAGCTTTGTAGGCATCGTTTCTTTCATAACTGTAACCATGCTTTTTTGCAATGCCTTCTGCAATATCCAAAAGCTTCTTCACGCCTTCATCAACTTTAACAAAAACACCAGTCCTTCCTTCATGTTCCATCACGCTATAGAGGCGATGTGCACTTGCGATATCACGGCAAAAACGGATGTGGGGATCCTGATCAACGCCGACTGGCACAAGCGTGGGGCGGAGGCCGCCATATGCGGCGAGCTGAACATGCAATATGTCGCCAGCCTGTATGAAAGGGGCAAAAACATGAGCCATGTTTGTTGAGCCTGTGAAGCCATATATGGCGGTAGTTTGAGATAGATTTGCTTTTTTGGCAAGAAGATAAGCCATGTCTTTTACATCGTTATTTTTTGACTGGAAATAAATGTGGCATGGTTTTAAGCCAAGAGCTATGTAATTTGATATATATTCCTCGATGGCTATTTTTTCCGCTTGCTTTAAGCTGTAGCCTCTCGTGGCATATGCTTCGATGTCAGCAACAGCAATATGAATGTCAGCACCTATACTCTGATAATATATTACCTGGTCGATAACAATTTTGTGACCAAGATGCATCTTTCCAGATGGCATCAATCCAGTTAGAATAACCCATGGCTTCTTTTTCTTTATTGCATCCTTTATTCTATGAAAGTCACGATGTCCAAAGACAATGCCACGCCTGAAAAAGAAAGGTGGAGAAGGTAAATCCTTCCATTCGTTCTTAAAATCTTCTATACCAAATTGATGCAGCTTTTCATAATCATATTGCTTTGAGCTCCATGGGTCGATTCTAATCATCCTTTTTGCATTGCCAATGAGTTAATTAATTTTGCGAGTTTATGGATATGCTCTTCTCACCAGCCGTGGAAATGGGGTTGCATCTCTTATGTGATCGAGTTTTGCAAGCCACATTATTAAACGTTCAAGCCCCAGACCAAAGCCTGAATGTGGCACGCTGCCATATCTGCGTAAATCAAAATACCATTCATAATTTTCAACCTTTGCTCCCTGCTGTTGTAAACGAGTCATCATTGAATGAATGTCCTCGCTTCTTTCTGATCCGCCTATTAACTCGCCATATCCTTCTGGAGCAAGCATATCAGCACATTCTACTGTTTTTCCATCTGGTGAGATTTTCATATAAAATGCTTTTGCCTCTACAGGAAAATTTGTTACAAAAATTGGCTTTTCCTCTTCTTCCACCAAAGCTCTTTCATGCGGCGCCCCAAAATCGTCTCCCCATTTTATTTCAAAGCCCTTTTCCTGCAGTATTTTTATTGCATCCTTATATTTTATTCTTTTGAATGGTGGTTCTATCTGTTTTAAAGTTTCTATGTCTCTTCCCAAGAATTCAAGTTGCTCTCTCGCTGTTTTTACAATATTCTGGCATACATAGCTTATCAATTCCTCCTGAATTTTCATATTGCCCTCGTTATCAGTCCATGCTTCTTCTGCTTCCAAATGCCAGTATTCTGTTAAATGTTTTCTTGTTCTTGATTTTTCTGCTCTGAAAGAAGGCGTCAGGCTCCATACTCTTTCGAGTGAGAAAATCAATGCCTCCAGATACATTTGAGCAGTCTGACTTAAATATGCTTTCTGCCCAAAATAATTGAATTCGAAGGCAGTTGCTCCTCCTTCGGCAGCATTCGTTGTAATAACGCTTGGCGTGACTTCATAAAAATCATTTTCATCAAACCATTGCCTTATAAGGCGTAAAACCTTAGCCTTGAGCTTCATAACTTCAGTTAGCTTTCTGGAGCGAAGCCATAGATGGCGGTTATCAAGCAAAAACTCAACACTTTGATATTCTGTTATGGGAAATTCTTCTGCAAATCCTACCACATTAAATTTTCTCACATGTATTTCTTTGCCTCCTGGAGCGCGTTCATCTTCATGTATTATACCTTCCATTTCCACAGAAGATTCAATCAAAGCTTTTCTCGCATTTTTGAATTCTTCCTCGCTAACATTTTTCTTTTCCACTATTGTTTGGATTATACCTGTAGAATCTCTTACAATAATAAATGCAATTTTACCGCTGCTACGTTTCCTATAAATCCATCCCCTTATCTTTACTTCCTCTCCCTCCTTTTTTTGCAAAGCCTCCTTTATTTTGCAAATTTCCATTGAAGTAAAAAGGGCAGGAGAATAAAAAATTTGTTGTGCATACTTAGTATTGCTCACCGAAATGCTGTGCAACGATGATTAAATCAAGGATGTTTATCTCCTTATCATTGTTTAAATCCGCTTCTTTTGCATAATTTTCTTCGCCTTCATGAGTTCCAAAATGCTGTGCAACGATAATTAAGTCAAGAATGTTTACAGTATTGTCATGGTTTAAATCCCATGGATGTGCTATGATTTCAACACTTCCATTGTGTATCTCTATGGCAACAGCTTCTGCGTTTACATCTCCAACCATAACATCAGAAAGGTTGAGATATGCTACACCCTCTTTCTTTGCTCTAAATGTTATTTTTGCAAATGTTCCGTAATTGCTTACATTTCCACCTGGCACAATTATTGCTCCATATATATCATTTATTTTTCCATTTATGTTATCAATGCTTCCGTTATTGAAAAATGTATCATATCCATTGAATAGGTTGCCCTGCTGCACATCTATTACTTCAAGCAAGCTTGCATTGAAGAATAAATCGCACTGCACTCCTGTGATGGCAACAGACGGATTTATCGTTACATTCACAGTGAATGTATCGTTTACATTGACCTGCTGCCAGCATGGAGTTATGTTTACGAAGGTCGGGGATATAGGAGCATAAGCTTCCCATACTTCATTTCCGTTCTCATCAAATTTTGCAACAAAATATCTATTTACACCTCCAACAACTCTGTAGCCACCTGCAATTATATCGTTGCCATATATAGCAATACTCCTTATTACTCCTTCTATATCATATGTTCTATTCCATATAACATTTCCACTTTTGCTATATTTGATAATATGCCATTTTGAGATGCCATTTTCAATAACATGATTTCCAACAATTATATTCTCATTGTCATCTATTCCAATGCCAAGGCTATAATCATTG
>JAGGYX010000180.1 GCA_021162305.1 Thermoplasmata archaeon
ATTGTAGGAAGAATAAAGCCAGATGCCATACCGATTGTTGCTTGTTATATTGCAATTGTAAATGCTATTGTTGCTGGAATATCTAAGCCCGATGCCATACCAACTATTGTTGCTTATGTTGCAATTGTAAATGCTATTGTTGTTGGAATAATAAGCATGGATGCCATCGCCATTGTTGCTTATTATATTGCAATTGTAAATGCTATTGTTGGAACCTCCAAGCCCGATGCCAACATAATTGTTGCTTATGTTGCAATTGTAAATTGAATTATTATTTGCATAATATATTTTCACGCCTGCAAACTGCCATCCCCCGCTATTTCTTATTGTAAATCCTTGTATTGTTATTCCATCTGCAGTAATTTTTACAACATCTCCAATTCCACCACCATCAATAATCGTCCCATTTCTATCCTCGCCAACAAGATTCACTCTTTTATTCACAACCACATTCTCATAATAAGCTCCATTAACCACATACACCGTATCTCCATCGTTTGCATCATCTATTGCATCCTGAATTTTTGTATAATTGTTTGCCCCGCTTCCCCCAACATATAGGGTGTTTCCTCCTGTCTGCTGTGCCTCCGCCTTGCCTACAATTTCATTTTTTATTTCTGTTATGACAATTCCAGCAATCGCAATACCCAAAACCAGAAGAAGCATAACAACAATTTTTCTTTTCGTATTATCGCCTCGTGTTGTATTAACAATTAGGTAATAACTTATGAATTAAAAATGTTTGTGCAACGGCATGCTATCAATTGAAAATAGTATTTTTATTTTTTCATTGCCTGTTTCAGCATCCTCTTCCATCCTGCTTTGTTATTACATATTTGCCTGGATTTTTTATAAATTCCTGCCTGCATTCCTCCGAGCAGAAGAAATATTCTCTGCCATCATATTCTTCTTTTATGCTTGTGTCAACTTTCTTCCCACAAACAGGGTCATACGGCATTTATTTTCACCTCCACATCCATTTTTTCAAACACTTCTTCAATACCCGAAACTATTTCATCATTAAATTCTTTATTGTCTCCAAGCCTTACATATATTTTTATTTCCTTTCCATCTATTTTTATCTCTTTTATTATTCCAGCCGCCGTTATATTCTTTCCAGTATATGGATCAAGTATTGCTCCAAGCAATTCCTTCACGAAATCTTCATCAAGCTTACGTTTGCCATTCATAACATTCCATTTCTCTATTGCCAATCTCAAAGCCTTTATTGCAAGAATGGCACAATGATACTTCACCTTTGGCAACCCACCAAGCTCTTTCAATTCATCCTGCAGGGTTATTTTTAAAGCATAATCAATGCTCTTCCCTTTAACCATCTCTGTTACCATTGAGCTTGTAGCAATGTTGGCAGCGCATCCATATGATTCAAATGTTATTTTTTTGATTCGCTCTCCATCCATTTTTATATACAACTTTATCATGTCTCCGCAGGCGACGCTTCCTGCTATTGCTGTTATGTCAGCATCTTCCATTGCTCCAACATTTTTTGGATTCAGGAATAAATCCATAACTTTTTTTGAGTAGCCAGCCTTCATTTTTTCCTCCTATATACTGGGCTGAATTCCCTCAGCCTTTCAATAACTTCTTTCATTATTTCATATGCGTTTTCCATTTCTTCCATTGTATTGAATCTGCTTATGGTTATGCGAGTTGATGAATTTGCATCTTCCATACTTCCTCCAATGGCAAGTATGACATAGCTTGGTTTTAGCTCCGGACTATAACAGGCTGAACCTGTTCGTATAATCAATCCTTTCTGGCTCGCCATCATTAATATTGCCTCTCCTTCAACGCCTTTAAATGAAACATTTATATTGTTGCACACTCTTTTTTTCATGCTACCATTCAATTTTGAATCTTCAATAGATAAAAGCTTTTTTATTAAATAATTCTGCATTTTTTTCATTTTTTGAATATGCTCTTCTTTCATTAACTCGACCGCTTTTGCAAATCCCATAATGGCTGGCATATTTGGATGGCCAGCCCTCATTCCAAATTCTCTGGCGTCGCCATGAAAAAGAGGTTCAAGTTTTACTCCATCTCTTATAAAAAGTGCACCTGAGCCGAGTGGAGCATGAATAACATGCCCAGACATTGTCATCATATCAATGCCATATTTTTCAACATCTATTTTTTCTTTTAAAAATGAGTGTGTCGCATCAACATGGAATAAAGCATTGTTATTGCCTGCTATCTCTCCAATTTCCTTTAAATTTTGCAATGTCCCAATTTCATGATTTGCATGATGAACGGAAATCAAAAAAGCATTTCTTGCCGCCGTTTCAAGCTCATCCAGATTTATATGACCCTCGCCATTAACTCCAACAAAAACTGCTTCATGCCCAAGCTCCGAAAGATACTTGAATGAATTTATAATGCATTTTCTTTCTATTTTAGATGTAACTATTTTTGCCTTCCCCTTGCGCCTGCTGAAATAGAAAACGCTTCCCTTTATTGCAAGATTGTTGCTTTCTGTGACGCCACTTGTGAAAATTATTTCATCTGGCTCGGCATTTATTTTTCTGGCTACTACTTCTCTCGCTTTCCATATTGCATTGCTTGCCTCTTCCTCATATTTATGCCCGAACTCACCACCTGGCACTCCAAAGTTTGTGGTATATCGCTCATTAACAGCTTTCAGAACAGCAGGGTCAACTTTTGTAACATTTTCGTTATCAAGATACACAATTTTCATTTTCGTTTCCTCATTATAATAAATAAAATGGATAGAATCACCATATAAATAGCAAATGATGGCATGCCATTCTGCATTGAGGACGGCGAAGCAGGCAGAGGCACATAAAAATTGAAAGAATAATTTTCCCTGCTTATATTCCTGTCATCTTTTGCCATTGGGGGTAATAAAAAAGTTGTATATAAGCTTTAGGCAATACCTAAAATCATGGAATCGATAAGTTTATATTCCATGGCTATATAAGCAAATATGGCAAAGAAACAGAAGACTGGTTTTCAGTCTGCAGCCGGTTTAATCAGATATTTTGAGGAAGAAAAGACTGGCTTCAAAATTGACCCGATTGTTATAGTTGTTCTAACAATATTGACTGTTTCAATTGTTGCTTTAGCCCACATATTGTGGCCAGTATAATATGAAAAAACCTAAACGGCATTTGTTTCTGGCAACAATTCTTCTTTTGCTTTCTCTTTTAGCTTATTTTTTAGATATAATTGGATGGAAGCTTGAAATAATTTTCCTTATTTTTATATTTCCTTATCTTTCATTTTCCCTGATTTTCGCCAATGCCAAAACACAAAAGAAAAAGAATGCCATTGATGTAATAAAAAGAAGATATTCTACATAAAGGGAAGGAATATATGGGCTAATGCAAGAAGAATCAATATTGCAAGTATAACAAATAAAAGTTTTATTGCAAATTTGATTATTCTCCATCCCAAAATAACTATTACTGCAATTAAAATTATTCCCCATAATGGCAGACTTATATGCAAAAACATGATTTTAAATGCATAACAAATATTTATATTCTTAGGAAAATTTTCAGTTTTTCTGGCATGTCGATCTTCCCGTTCATCATATTTTCTATCCCTTCCTCACATGCTTTAAGTAATGCCCCAAAATATTTCTTTCCTTTTTCTTTTGTGGCATTTGAGGGACTTCCAATATAGGCATTTTCTGCTCCTATCTTATCAAATTTTCTGAAAGAATTTTTTATGCCAATATTTACTTTAAAGGGCTTCAATGTTTCATAATTTTTCACTAAATCTGGGAATAAATACAATGCTATTGAAGTCTCTTTTTCATCTGCATGCATCTCTCCTTCTATATCCTCAAAAATTTTTTTATTGAAATATGCTACTGAGATTGGCTCGCAGGCTGTCATACCATATCTCCTTCCCTTAGCAATAGCCTTATATATTGCTCTCAAATGAAATAAGTCCATATGGAAGTTGCATATAACCAAATATTTGAATCCTTGCCTTCCCAATGATTTCATTATAGCCACCAGAGAATTTTTTAATATGTTTGCAGGGAAAGAGACTGTTCCAGCAAAATTTTCAAGATAATGGCATTTTGTATAGGGCAGGGAAGGCAATGATATTCCATTAAATTTTTTTACCATCTCCTCCTCTATTTTCTTTGCAATAAGAAAATCTGTTGCTATGGGCAAATGAGGACCGTGTGCTTCGATGCTTCCAACTGTTATGAAAAAAATTGTATTTTTATCTAAAGCTTTTATTTCCTTCCAGCTCATCCTTGCAAATTCCATATAACCTATATACAACTTTATAAATGGTTTTTGCTATTATGTTGATGAATGTCCTGCTTGGCATAGGAAACGAAATGAATGGAGACGACGCCATTGGCGTGTGGGTGGCGAGAAATTTCCGCCATAAAAACTGGCTTTCCATCGACTGTGCAACTGTTCCAGAAAATTATATAGGAGAGATTGTGCGATGCCATCCAGAAAAGGTTGTTATGGTAGACGCCGCCCAGATGAATTTGAAGCCAGGTGAGATAAGAATTATACCAAAGGAAAAGATAAGCAAGGCAACATTTTCAACCCATACAATACCACTTTCGCTCTTCATAGACCACCTGAAAGAGCTTACAAAAGCCAAGATTTATCTGATCGGGATACAGCCAAAGATTTTATATGGAAAAATGAGCAATGAGGCAAGGAAGGCTGGCGAGAGAGTCCTCAAATACATAAAAAACGATGAGCTTGAAAAAATAAAGGTGCTTTAGTAAAAATTTTATTGATGTAAATTATTACTTTTTATGAAAGTTCTTGTAATAGGGGGAGGAGCTCGAGAGCATGTTATCGCTTCGTCGCTTAAAAAAGGTGGGGCAAAAATTTTTTCTGTCATGAAAAATGCAAATCCCGGTATAAAAAAGCTATCTGAAGATTTTCTCATTCATGATGAAAATGATGCTGAAAAAATTGCTGATTATGCTGCTCGAAAAGGAATAGAGCTTGCCATAATAGGACCAGAAGCTCCAGAACAGCATGGTGTGGGAAATGCTCTCATAAAAAAAGGAATAAAGGTCGCGTCCCCTACCAAAGAGGCAGCAGAAATAGAAACAAATAAGGAATTCATGCGTCATTTAATGGAAAAATATGACATAAAGGGGAGTGTAAAAAGCAAAGCATTTGATAATGTGGAAATGGCAAAAGAATTCATAGAAATGCTTGGCGGGGATGTCGCAATAAAACCAATTGGCTTGACAGGAGGAAAAGGAGTCAGGGTAGCAGGAGACCATTTCAACGGTATTAATGAAGCTTTTGAATATGCAAAAGAAGTCATAGAAAAGGGAATAGGAGGGATGCATCGTGTCCTGATAGAAGAAAAAGTTGTTGGCGAGGAATTTACATTGCAGGCTTTTTGCGATGGCAAAGCAATATATCCAATGCCGGCAGTGCAAGACCACAAAAGATTGCTCCCCAATGATAAAGGACCAAATACAGGGGGTATGGGTTCATATTCACATAAATCTGGAATACTTCCCTTTATGAATATGGATGACTATGAAATTGCTTCCAACATACTTCAAAAAATTGTCGATGCATTGCGAAAGGAAGGAAGAGAATATCGCGGCGTCATATATGGACAATTCATGTTGACAGCAGATGGACCAAAAGTTATAGAAATAAATGCGAGATTTGGCGATCCTGAGGCAATGAATGTATTGCCATTATTAAAAAACAATTTTGTTGAAATATGCGATGCCATGGCAACTGGCAACTTAACAAATAAATGTATTGATTTCGAGGCGAAAAGCACAGTATGCAAATATGTAGTGCCAAATGGCTATGGAATAAATCCAAAAGAAGGCATGGAAATAGAGGTTGATGAAGAATCAATAAAAGGCGAAAATGCTCTTTTATTTTATGCATCTGTGAATGAAAAAAACGGAAAAATATATACAACTCGCTCTCGAAGCCTTGCCATCGTTGGCATAGCAAACGAGATTGAGGATGCAGAAAAAATTTGCGAATCTGGTTTAAAACATGTAAAGGGCGATGTTTTTATAAGGCATGACATTGGCAAAAAAGAGCTTATAGAGAAGAGAATAAAGCATATGAAAATGCTGAGAGGAGAATGATAAATATATTCGTCGTAGGCACGGCGGGCTCAGGAAAGACGACGCTTGCACATACATTCAATGAGTGGTGTCATCGCATGAGTTATGATTCCATTGTAGTGAATCTTGATCCGGGCGTTGTAAAGCTCCCTTACTCCCCAGAAATAGATGTGAGAGAATGGATTTCTCTGGAAGAAATAATGAAAGAATATAACCTTGGACCAAATGGGGCGCAGATTCTGGCGGCGGACATGATTGCAATTGATTTAAAAAATCTTGAAGAGAGAATCGATGAATATAAAGCAGATTATATTATATTCGATACTCCTGGACAGCTTGAATTATTTGTATTTAGGAGCGTTGGCAAAGTTGTTATAGAAGGACTTGGTAAAAAAAATTCAATAACTCTATTTCTTATTGACCCATCACTTTCAACAACTCCAACAAATTTTGTTTCCCAATTGATGCTCTCTGCCATAACACAGTTTCGTTTGGATGTGCCAATAATAAATGTCCTCACAAAAATAGATATGGTTGATAAGGAAGCTCTGGAAATGATAATGGAATGGGGGAAAAATCCAGATAAATTACATAATGATTTGCTGGTCAAAAATCCTTCATTATATTATCAACTCAGCGAAGGAATGATAGGCGTTATAAAAGAGTTGCAGGCTCATACCTCGCTTGTGGCAACCTCATCTGAGACATGGGAAGGAATGGAAGATTTGTATACGGGAATACAACAAATATTTTATGGGGGAGAAGATTTGGAAAAGAAATAGTTATTCTGGCAATTTAAGGCTGCTGAAAGCTTTTGATGCCATCTCAATGAATTCCTTGTTATTTTTATACCAGTCCTCCCATTTTTGCAACTTTTCTTTTGTTTTTTCCAACTCTTCTTTTGTCTCCTCATAGAGCTTATATAATTTTGCAAGCCTTTCCTGTTCCTTTCTATACAATGATTCCATTTCCTCGAATCTTTCTTTATATTTCTCATACGCTTTATATGGCTCAAGCTCTTTTACCTTTTCCTGCAGCTCTTCAGCCTGCTTTTTATATGGAATATATTGTTTCAACTCCTCTACTTCTTTTTCTAAAGCCGTCCTTCTTTCTTTTTCTCTGGCAAGTTCCATTTTTACATTGCTCAATTCCTTGCTTTTCTCATCAAGCTCGCTTTTCACTTTCTGAAAAACATTCAAATCCTCCTTCAATTCCTCCATAGCCTCAATATCTTTCATGAGCTTCTCTATCTTTTCCTCTCTTGCCCTTATTTCTTCTTCAAGTTCTTCCATTCTTCGCCTCTCTTCCATGAGCTCATCTTCCTGTTTTTTATATGCATCCCACAGCTTTTCAAGCCTTGTCTGCTCCTTCTCAAGCTCGTTTTTATATCGCTCGCCCTCCGCCAGCGCCGCCATGGCTCGGTCTTCCGCTTCTTCAAGGCGTCTTTTCATAGAATCCATCATTTCCTCGAATCTTTCAATCTGTTCTCTTGACAGGAGTTTGCGAAGTTTTTCCGGAGCTTCTTTTTCTTTATATGAGCCCCTTACAATTGAATCTATTTCTTCCAGTATCTTGTCAAAATTTTCTTTCAACTCTTCAACACCAAACATTTCTTCCATGTCAATCAAAAGAAAAGATTTTATCACTATTTAAAACTTGCTTATATCTCTTCCAACATATTCAAAGCTTTCATCTTTGCTTTCATCTTTTTAAAGCAATTCCAATTATGTCTTTAATGCTATTATATCCATTTTCATCCAGCCATTTTTGCATGTCGCGCAAAATTTTCTGGAAAATTTCTTTTCCTTCATAATATATGCCTGTGCCTATTTGCACCGCCACAGCGCCAGCCATCATATATTCTATTGCATCCTCTGCACTTGTTATGCCGCCCACACCTATTATAGGTAAATCATACTCCGAAGCAAGCTCATATACGCATCGCACACCAATTGGTTTTATTGCCATGCCAGAATAACCACCTATTTTGTTTGCCAGAACTGGCATTCTGGCGTCGATATCAATAGCCATTGCCCTTACTGTATTTATCGCCACAATCGCATCTGCTTTTGCATCTATAGCTTGCAATGCTCTTTCCATCAAATTTTCCATTCCAAGTTTTACAAAAGTTGGCTTGCCAGATTTTTTCACTTCTTCAACAGCTTCTTTTATTTCATCAGTTGGATATTCTGCTCCAAGTTTTTTGGCGTGGGGACAACTCATATTCATTTCAATAGCCTTAACATATGGAGTCATTTTTCTTGCAACATATCCAAATTCCTCGCCATTCTCTCCAAATATGCTTCCTATTAAAACATCAACCTTTATTCCATCTATTTCCTTTATATACTCATCAATGCCGGGATTTGCAAGTCCGATGGCATTGAGCAAGCCATAAGGCAATTCATATATGCTCGGGTTTTTATATCCTTTTCTTTCCTCTCTCCCAACAGATTTTGTAACAATTGCTCCTACATGAGAAAAGCTTTCCATGCTTTCCCGGGTTAAATCAAGAATGCCAGAAGCAAGCATGAGTGGATTTTTCATTTTTATTTTTGCAACTTCTATTTCAAGCATAATTTTAAAATGCAGTTTATATTTAAATTATCATGTATTTGAAAACGAGATGGTTTGGGGTCTTTTTATACGATGATGAAAAAATAATAGAAGCAAAACTTTTTCCCAAAGATGCAGATGAAATTTTTTTACGCTTGTATAAAATTCAGAATGGCGAGCTGCTTGATGAAGAAAAAGAATTCAAAAAATATGAGCCAGTTGTGGACGAAAAAAGGTTACGCCAAATTGGAAAAATAGGAAAAGTAAAGGATATTGAATTGAAAGCCGTCGATTATGGATATTCTCTTGCCCTCCTCAAAGATGCTTGCATAAAATTGGCAGAGAAAAAAATAAAGGAAAAGGAGGAAAAAAGAGAAAATAGAATAAGCCAGGCAATAAATGCTCTGGATGAAATAATAAAAATTGAAAATATAGTGGGCGAGAGGTTGTCAGACTGGTATGGATTTTTTGGAGAATATGAAAGCGAGAGAGATGTTTTAAATTTGAAAATCAATGGCGAGGAAATTGACAGAATGGAGGAGGAAACAATAAAAAAACTTGCTGAAATTTTAAGCAACCTTAGAGAAGCGAGAAAAAAACTTGAAAAATATATTGAAAAAGCAATGGAGGAAATTGCCCCAAATGTTACAGGCGTCGTAGGATATAAAATTGCAGCCCGCCTCCTGATGGCGGCTGGCAGCATAGAGAGGCTTGCAAGCATGCCAGCAGGCACAATACAATTGCTTGGAGCTGAAAAAGCTTTATTCAGGCATCTGAAAGATGGAAGCAAGCCGCCAAAGCATGGATATATTTTCATGCACGAGCTTGTAAGAAAGGCTCCAAAAGGTAAGCGTGGTAAGATTGCTCGACTTCTTGCAACAAAAATTTCAATAGCTGCCAAAGCAGATGCATTTACTCATAACAATATTGTAGATACTCTCGTTAAGGAGGTAGAAAAAAGATATGATGAAATAATGCGGGAAAAGGAGAAAAAATATATATAGCGTCATATTTGGTAGCAATGGAAAATGAAGAAATTGAAGATATACTCCTCAGCCTTTTAATATATAGAGTAGATAATGGAGATGCATGGATAAATTGCAGCCATCTGAAAATGCGTGTTCCATGCGAAAATTTTGATGATGCTTTAAAAAAATTGAAAGAGGATGGCTATATTGAATTTAAAGATGATGAGCATTTGAGAATAACAAAAAAGGGCATTGATTATATTGTATCCAGAGTGTAAATTTTATTTTTAGTTCACTACCATTTCATATTCTTTTGACATGGCAACATTTCCTGCTGTATCAACTGCCTTTATTCTGAATTTATATGTTCCTTTTTCCATCTGGGCAAGTTCTATTCCATATCTTGGTGTGTTGCTCTTGTTCTTCAATTCATCTTCATCATGGCGAGGTTGCATGGGATGAGATGCATATTCAAACATTTTTCTTTCCCTGCCATTTATTATGATGCTTACATTGCTTATATTATAAAATGTTTTGTTCACAAATGCATATACAAAAATGTCGCTCTCATTGCTGGGATTCAACGGCGTATAATAAACTTTGCCTATTGCTGGCTTTTCATCATTGCCCAATATGGTAAATGATACGCTTTTATTTGCAGAATTGTTTGAGGCATCGATAGCAATTATTTTGATGACATAATCACCTGGTTGCAAAGAGATATTCAAATCAAATTTGTTTTGCAGGCTTATTTCCATCCCACCTACAAAAGCTTTTGCTTCCTTTATTCCATCGTTATCTTCTATAACGCCTTTCAAATGCAAAATTTTTCCAGCTTTTTCATGTGGAGATATCTCTATCTCAGGAGGAGAAATATCGTAGCAATATATCTCATATTCTTTTTCAAAGTCGCTACATCTTGCATATATAATATGCTTTCCAATGCTTGCATTCCATTCTATTGTGAAATTTCCTTCAACATTCCATGTTTTGCCATCTATTCTGATAATTCCTTCTCCTGTGGAAATTCCTTTTATCTCAACCATTCCTTTATCAACAATTCCAAAATCTGGCATTTTTATATGAATAAAATCTCCTTCCCCTTCTATTTTAAGTCTGAAATTCAAAACTATATCGCTCCTCTTTGCATCATTTTTGAATACAATATAGCAGTCCGTTGCATTAAATTCAATGCTTCCGTTTTTTGCATATGAATATACCATGGCATTGAATGGCATTCCCGCTTTGTATTTCCTAAAGTTTTCCTCATCAACCACAAATAACTTTATTTTTGAACTTACTGGATTCATTCCCTTTTTCCAGTCCCATGGATTGCGTTGCAATTGATATGCTTTTGTATTGAAAGCAAGGCTGAATTCATGTTTTCCTTTCTTGCTTTCCAGATTTGGTTCTCTCGCCCTTTCATGCATATCAGGCAGAATGAAATGTATGTGCATGTGGCGGGTTTCATTTGGAAACATCGTTACATAATAATGCAGGGCATTACTTTTTCCGATGCTAAACGGACCGTAATAAAGAATATCATCCTTGTTTACTAAAAATAGATAAGAGTGACCCAAACCCAGATTGAATTTACACTTTCCATCCATATCCGTATAATTCCATATACTTGGCCATATCCATGGTATCAAGCCTGGAACACGCTCCTTATAAAACTTCCATATCCTCGAGTATTTCTCCTGCCATCTCTCCCTAAATTTTTCCGGCATGAGCTGCCATATTCTTCCAATTGTTTTTCCCCACATCTTGTCCTTAAAATTATTTGCCTTCCAGCTTCCAAAAACAACAACGCGGGCGCCGTCAACTGGCTTCCCCATGGCATCAACAACGCTCACCTCAACAATTCCCCTGTCCTCTTTTCTCATATACTTTGGAGTAACGTCATATATGCTGCTGTCTCCACGCCATGCAAATAAAGCTGAAATAATTTTTCCCCACCTGTAGCGATACTCACTATAATTGGCGACGCAGCCTCCGCCATCCGCCCACCAGTTGTCGCATTCGTGCCAGCCGCCCGCCCAGAACTCACGCCATACATGGTCTTCCCCCAAATCGCATATGCCAACACTTGGAATTAAAGCTGCTCTTTGAGCTGCAACGGCAATCTGCTGTAATTCGCCGCAATAACCGTTGTGCTCATGGGCTATAACATTAGGCTGTCCCGGGCGATCGCCAGTGGCAAGCTGATTTACCGTTTTCCCAATCCAATAGCTTAATGCTTCTATGGCTGTGGGATGATTCTCCATGCTCCATTTCCATGTTCTGTGAGCGGGAGGATAATATGTTTTGTTATCCCATAGCCATTCTATTCCATTCAATTTTTCCATTAGCAGTGGATAATCAATGTCATTATGGTAAAAGAGATACTCTCTCCAGAATTTTCCATAAACATATTCTGCATCTTCAAAAGTAATACGAGGATGAACAACATACCAGTAATATATGCTCATAGGACAAACAATATGCTTTTCTTTTCCATTGTCAAGCATTGTATATTCAATGGTTGTTGAACCATTATCAAGCTCTATCAGCCTCGCATATTGAATATGCTTGGCGTTTTGATATATAAAGCGAGCATTATCATACAACAGCTTCGGAGGAGGCATTGCATTTACAGGGCAGGTGGCGATGCTGAAAGCAATCTCATCAACATATTTGCGAGGAGAATTTAATATGAGGTGAGCATAGCTTTCATTTATAAATTCAAATTGTCTCGCCAGTCTTAACCGAATCCATGGTGGAGTTCTTGCTATAGCTTTTTTCTCCAAGCTCGTTAAATTGAATTGTTGTTCTTTAAATTCCAAGCCATGACTACTGTTGAAATGAATGTAAAAATCATCTCCAGCTTTTATATAAATGCTCTTTTCCCCATACCATATCAATTGCTTTCCTTTATTCCCATTATTTATAAAGCCTGCAGCAGGCAAAAGAAAAAGAATTGCCATACCGAATGCAATTATTTTATTCATATTGTTATATGGAAAGTTGTAAATAAATTTTTAAATGCTCTGTTTCATATGGTCTCATTTAAAAATGTTTTTTGATTATAAAATGTGTTATTTAAGCCCATATGGTTTGATTCAATGGGAGCGAAAAGTTCTTCAACGCTTGTTAAAACAGATATAAAAATTGTTATTGACCCGGGCATTGCAATTATACATCAAAGTTTTCCAGCAAGTAAAGAAATGAAAATGAAATGGAAGGAAGAAGGAAGGAAAAGAATAATCAAAGAATGTAAAAATGCAGATGTAATCGTTATATCCCATTACCATCATGACCATTACATTAGAGATGATTTATCAATATATTACAATAAACTGTTGTTCATGAAAAATCCAAATGAATATATAAACGAAAGTCAGCGAGGCAGGGCGGAGAAATTTTTTAGGGAGTTACTTCAACAATTCAAAATAAATTTTGATAATGTTTTGTCTAAAAACAAAAGAAAGGAATATTCATTGCCATTAAATGAGATAAAAATTGCATTGAAAAGAGATTATGGAGATTATGCAGAAAGGAAAAAAGAAATTATCGAAAATGGCATAAAATGGTTTGAAAAACAGAAAATAAAATGGAAAATGTATGAAAAAATTCCAGAATTAAAAATAAATGGAATGGAAGCAAAATTTCCAGAAGGGAAAAAATTTAGAATAGGAGAAACGGAGCTAAGATTTACTAAGCCCTTATTCCATGGAATAGAATTTTCAAAAGTTGGATGGGTTTTTGCAACAATTATTGAATATAAAGGGGAGAAGCTTATTCATACAAGCGATATAAATGGACCAATTATAGAAGATTATGCAGAATGGATTATCAAAGAAAAGCCTGACATACTTATTTTAGATGGTCCTCCAACATATATGCTTGGATATATGCTAAATAAAATAAATTTGAATAGGGCAATAGAAAATGCAATAAAGATTATAGATGAAAGTGAAGCCAAATTAATCATATACGACCATCATTTACCGAGGGAAAGAAAATTTAGAGAGCATACAATGAAAGTATGGAAATTTGCTAAAAAGAAAGGAGTAAATTTAATGACAGCTTCTGAATACATGGGCAAAAAACCTGTTGTATATTAAGAGCTTTATAATAAAATGAAAAAGCATTTTTGCATTTACAAAACAAAAAAGAAGAATATAAAAATGGTCTGCAAATTATTTTAAGATGAAGAGATATAGATGGCTCATACTTGTTGTTTTTATGCTTGCTGCCATGGTATCGCAACTGTTATGGCTCACATTTGCACCCATTTCTTCTGAAATAAGAAAAATTTTTTCTGTAAGTGCCTTTGATGTTTCATTACTCTCAATGGTATGGCCTCTAACTTTTGTTTTGCTTGCAATACCTGCTGGTATTTTCATTGACAGACATGGCTTTAAAAAAAGTGTTTCTCTTGCCGTAACTTTTATGGTTTTCTTTTCCATTATAAGATTTCTCTCCATATATCCAAAAAACTTCATTTTATTGCTTCTCTCTCAGACGGGAGCGTCTCTGTCCCAACCATTCATTTTTGGAAGCATAAATAAGCTTTCATCTGAATGGTTCCCTGAAGAAGAAGGAATTGCAAATGGACTTGCCACCATAGGCTTATTCATAGGAATGATGTTGGCCCTTGTTTTAACACCCATGCTTTTCCTTTCATTTGGGATAAAATCCACCCTCCTCATTTATGCCATGTTATCATGCATTGTAGCCATTCTCTTTATATTGCTCGCAACAGAAAAAGAAGGCAAGAAAGAAGAAATTGCCACATTCACCCTGCACGATTTATGGGAACTTTCGAAAAAACCAGATTTTTTAATACTCGAATATGGCTTTTTCGCGGGCGTCGGCGGCTTCACCGCCCTGCTGACGTGGCTGGAGGAAATGCTTCATTCATTGCATGGAATAGGATTAAAGGAAGCCGGATTTGCAGGAGGGCTTATGATAATTGGCGGGATAGCTGGCTCTCTTATTATACCTGCTTTTTCTGACAGGATAAAGAAAGTGAAAATATTTGTGCTTGCTGATTTAATTGCGGGAGCATTGCTTCTCTTCTTTCTGGCATTGGTCAATGGCTTTCCTCAAATTGCGTTGATAAGCTTTCTTACAGGATTTTTCCTTATGTCAGCTCTGCCTTTGGTTCTCGAGATATGCAATGAAATATCTGGAAAGGGAATGGAAGGGAGAGCTTCCTCGTTACTATGGTTCTTTTCTCAGGCTGGCTCCATAATTCTGATAGCTGCAATTGCCCCTATAAAATCAGTGTTCAGAAGCTATTTTTATTCCATTGCCCTACTAAGCATTCTTTTACTCATAGCATCCATTCTTTTCATCAGGGTGAAAAGCAGATGAATCTTTTCACAAATTTTTTAAAATTGGCTTTGTTACACATCATGATTGGAATTATAATAGCTGGTATAATTATTGTAGCGATACTCATATTTTTCT
>JAGGYX010000085.1 GCA_021162305.1 Thermoplasmata archaeon
AACAAATAATGTTAGAATATCCTTCCCATATTTTTGTAAAGGTGTATACCTTGATAATAATTCAAACAAAAATGAGATAATAGGAAACAATGTTTCTTGTGATAATTTATATGCTACTGCGTATGGTATCTTTATAAAAAATTCTAATGGAAATCTTATATACAATAATACTTTTAGAAATCCAATAAATGCAAATGATAATGGAAACAACACATGGAATGACTCTGTTGGTAATCGTTGGCATGATTACAAAGGAGTTGATACGAATAATGACGGGATTGGAAACACTTCATTGCCATACAATTGCCACAGCTTCATTAAAAACGGAGGAGATTGGAAACCATTGACAGAACCAAATTGGGCTCCAGAAGCTAATTTTACTTTTTCACCAACAAATCCTAATGTAAATGAAAAAGTAAAATTCAAAGATAATAGCACGGATCCAGACGGAAACATTGAGTGGAGGTGCTGGGATTTTGGAGATGGTGTTAAAAAATGGAACAAGAAAGAAGTGTCACATCGTTTTGGGAAAAGAGGAACATATACTGTAAAGTTAACAGTTAGAGATGATAAAGGCGCAACCGACACTAAAATCGTGAAAATTCAAGTTGGAATTGGAAGTTGGATATGGTGGGTCAAACCAAAAGAAAATCACGTTTATCTATTTGATAGATTTTGCTTTCCTCTTCCTTTGCCTGGTAAAATTTTGCCTAATACAATAGTGATTGGCCCAAAAATTACTCTTACAGTTGGTGCATCGGAAGATGTAGAATGGGTAAAATTTTACAAATGGGCAGTAGGGGATGAATTTTTGATGGGATCTGATTATGAACCCGATGATAAACATCAATTTGAATTTGTTTTTTATCCCAAGCATATGTTCGAATACACAATAGTAGCAGTGGGATCAAATGGCAAAGAAATAGATATCCGGTTTTATGCAATTCCTTCATTGTCCGATTTAATTCCCCATAGGCGGTAATTCTTCCTCATTTAATCCAGCTGCCCATGCAACTTCCCGTCTAACTATCCAGTCATTTGCAGGAATTAAATCATCTGGAGTTAAACCATCCCATTTTACAAAACCATCCCATATATTATCGCAACATGTATCAGTTTCATTTAAAACACCTTTTGACATATTCCATATATATAGCTCTGGATGTGCCCCACACAGAATTATTTTTCCTTTTCCATAATTTTCTGCTGTCATGGCAGCCATATTTGCAATATGCATTTTTACTATTTTATCTGTCTTTTTCCAATCTGGAGTTTGCCAAGAGATGTTAAGCAATCTATAGAGACATTCCCGTATATTTGATTTTGGAAAGTTAAAAAATTCCTTAATCACTTGTTTAACAATATTTCTCTTGAGATTTTTCCACCCAGCAAATTCCCATTCGTGTATGGTATATTTATCAAATTCTTCTTTTGAAGGATATGTTAAAAGAATTGAAACTCCTTTCTTTGGAATTAATCCGGGTCCACCAACGTATCTTATGAGGATTGTATCATTTTCATATCCTTTAAAAATGGGATGACTTTTATTAACTTTCATGTGCAAACAAAATCCTCCTGGATAGCCTTCTATTCCTGAATAAGCCTCATATGCCATTTCCCCCATGCTTTTATTTCCACATATTTGGTCAAATACGGGAATAGCTGCATCTTGATGAAGAGTAACGTTTGATAATCCAAGAGTAACTTTTGGTGAATTTATCAATTTTTCGAGAAAGGTGTCTATGGTAGTAAATTTACTATTCAGGTAACACATCAACCATGTACCCCCACAATGTCCTATGAATCCTCCTCCATTTGCTATGAAACTTTTTATCTTGTTTTTCCATTCATTTGTCTCTCTTTGTTTTAAATAACTGTTAAGCAATAAAGGCAGCGGGGCACCATAAGGTGCTATTATTACATCATAGTCAGCATTCGATAAATTTTTTATTACGTCATCCCACCCAAGTATATTTACATTAAACTTGTATTGATCGTCATTAACAAACCATGAATAATTTAGTGCTCTCTTATAGTCTTTATAACCTCCACCATAAACGACATGCCCAGATAAAATGCCCACATTAACAAAATGAATATTTTTTACACCAGCTGGAACTATCGTCCATGAAGTTATATTTGGGAAGGCTAAAAATAGGCTTAAAAAACATATTAATGCTATCTTAACTATCTTATTACTCTTCATGCCATAAAAATTAGATTTTCAATATAAATATTCTCCCAATAGTCGATATTTCTTTCACCACATCTTTATATACTTCCTCAACTCCTCCTTGTGATTTTCAAAATAGCCATGAGATCTTTGGAAATTTTCGCTCTTAGCTCTGCCTTCTCACTCATTGTCTTGCCTCCAGCAAATGCTTTACATCATTTGGCTTAACAATGGAGCCATTGCTTATTGCCTTTTCAAAAATATCTTGAATGTAATCAACCTCAGCATTAATGCCATAATCAAGTTTTAGAATCCTTGCTGCTCCGCCTGCGATCCTTCTTTTATCCTCTGGCTTGAATGCTTCCATCCACTGCTTTAGCCTCATTGTGAGATAGTTTGCCAGCTTTTCAGCAACTTTCATCATTGCTTCTCCC
Organism: Thermoplasmata archaeon; assembly: GCA_021162305.1. Classification (GTDB taxonomy): domain Archaea; phylum Thermoplasmatota; class E2; order UBA202; family JdFR-43; genus JAGGXW01. The sequence goes on from JAGGYX010000085.1 coordinate 2,608, forward strand.
ATTTCCTGATTTTTCTTTCTCTCTTCAGTTATAAACTCGAGTTTTGCCTTCTTTTCTTCTAACCTTCTTTCCAGCTCTTCTATTTCCTTTTTCAGAATTTCCACTTCGTCATCCTTCAGCATTTCCTCTAAAAACATGCGAAACATCCTGCTCATGTTAATTTGCTTCTTCTTTGCAAGCAAAAACAGCCCTTTCGGAAGGTAAATGCTTGTTCTGACTATCTGTTCCTCCTTCATTTTATCCCTAGAAAATTTGTATGCTGTATGTTATGTTTGTATGTTATGCTATAATTGTATGCTGTTATGCTACCATACCATAAATTTTGTATGCTGTTATCTTTAGAAATTGAAAAATTGATGCTGCCATTTTCTTTTTCAAAATTTGACAGCACAACATAACATACACGCCGTTTCAAAAAATGTGATATTACTTTTCTTAGCTGATACAATATTGCTCTTGCTACCTAATCTTTTCTATGAGATAATGTTTGTCCATCTTTTGATAGCTCAACATAATGTTTTCTCTATTAATTCAGCAAACTTTTCTGGATCGTTGTCAAACTTTCTCCAGTATTCCAGGAGCAATTTCCTTATAACCTCTGTTTTTATGCCTAATTTTACCCCTTCTTTTTCTATCCTTTCAATATTCCTACTTAATACCAAATTCATATTCCTCACCTCCTATTTGCAAAGATGAGTAAAAATAACTTTCAACTTTGCAATTTTCTATCTCATCAGAAAAACTATTCGGGCGGGCCCACTTAATGGTAAAGATTTTACTGGCGCTTCTATGCATTGATGCTGCTCTCCACAACTATTTTTAATAAAAATCCTATTACCATCATGATTGAAAAGACATTGGGACAAATATTGGATGAGACCGCCGCCAAATATCCAGATAATGAGGCACTGGTGTATTTAGATGGTCCCCGTTATACCTACAAGGAATTTAAGGAGATTGTGGATAGGGTTGCAAAAGGATTGATAAAACTTGGAGTTAAAAAAGGAGATCATGTTTCTGTATGGGCATATAATGTTCCAGAATGGGTTATTCTGCAATTTGCGACCGCCAAAGTGGGAGCTGTCCTCGTAACTGTGAATACATATTATAAGGCAAAGGAGCTTGAATATCTCTTAAAACAATCTGATACACGCTTTTTATTCCTCGTGGATAAATTTAAAGATGTCAGCTATGTGGAAACACTATACAGAGTAATGCCTGAAATAAAAGATGCGAAAAAGCCAGATGGCTTTCCAATGTTTGAAAAGGCGATATATATTGGAAAAGAAAAGCATGATGGCTTGCTTAATTTTGATGATGTTGTTGAAATGGGGAAGGATGTAAGCGACGAGGCATTGAATGAAATAGCAGCATCTCTAAATCCACATGATGTTGTAAATATGCAATATACTTCAGGTACAACAGGTTTTCCAAAAGGAGTTATGCTCACTCATTACAATATCATAAACAATGCATACTGGGTTGGGCAATATCTGGGACTGAGCAATAAAGATAGAATGTGCATTCCTGTACCATTCTTCCATTGTTTTGGCTGTGTTCTTTCCACTCTAAACTGCGTTATTTATGGAGCAACGATGGTTCCAATAAAAATATTTGATGCCGAAGAAGTGCTGAAAGCAGTAGATAAGGAAAAATGCACAGTCATTCAGGGTGTGCCAACAATGTTTGTTCGCGAGCTAAATCATCCAAACTTCAATAAATATGATATGTCATCACTCCGGACAGGCATTATGGCTGGCGCCCCCTGCCCCATTGAAGTGATGAAGCGGGTTATGAATGAAATGCATGCCAGAGAAATCACCATAGCATATGGACTTACAGAAGCTTCGCCAGTAATAACAATGACAAAGAGGGATGATGATGTAAGCAAGAGAGTCGAGACCGTGGGGAAGGCGTTGCCATACATAGATGTAAAAATAGTGGAGCCAGGCACGCTGAATGAATTGCCGCCAAACACGCCAGGCGAGCTGGTTGCGAGGGGCTACAACATAATGAAGGGCTATTATAAAATGCCAGAAGCAACGGCAAAAGCAATAGAGAATGGATGGCTGCATACAAAAGATTTGGCTACGATGGATGAAGAAGGATATATTCGCATCCTTGGAAGAGTTGATGACATGATAATAAGAGGGGGCGAGAATGTTTATCCTCGAGAGATAGAAGAATTTTTGTATACGCACCCAAAAATTAAAGAGGTGCAGGTTGTTGGAGTGCCTCATAGCGAGTATGGTGAGGAGGTTGCAGCTTTCATACAGCTTAAAGAGGGTATGGAAGCAAGCGAGGAGGAAATAAAAGAATATTGCAGGGAGAATATTGCCAGATATAAAATACCAAAATACATATTCTTCGTAAATGAATGGCCCATGACGGCGAGCGGAAAAATACAGAAATTCAAGCTTCGTGAAATAGCAAAGGAAAAACTTGGAAGAAAATAATGAAAATAATTTTTAGAGGCATTGTCCAAGGCGTTGGTTTCCGTCCCCTTGTATATAGAATTGCAAAGGAACTTGGATTGCATGGATATGTTTTGAATAAAGGAGGAGAGGTTGAGGTTGTAATAGATGGCAGAGAAAAAGAATTTATTGCAAGGTTAAAAGCAAGCCTGCCAGATGTTGCGAGAATAGATGAAATTATAATGGAAGAATATGATGCAGCATATGAAGATTTTAAAATAATAGAAAGCAAAGATGGTTATAGAGAATTTTCAATTCCTGTTGATACTGCAATATGTGATGCATGCCTGAAAGAAATTTTTGATAAAAATAACAGGCGTTACTTGTATCCTTTTACAAATTGCACAATATGCGGGGCAAGATTCAGCCTGATAAAGGATTTGCCATATGATAGAGAAAATACTTCTATGCATGAATTCAAAATGTGTAATGAATGCATGAATGAATATAGAGATGCCATGAACAGGCGTTACCATGCCCAGACAATTTCCTGTCCAAAATGTGGTCCATTCTACACTTTATATGATGGAAGGAAAAATAAAATTGCAGAAAAAAATGATGCAATAAAAAAATTTGCAAAATTTATGGATGACGGCTATTTCGGAGTGATAAAATCATGGGGAGGGATGCATTTAGTATGCAACATAGAAAAAATTGATGAATTCAGAGAATGGTATGGAAGAAAGCAGAAACCATTTGCAATAATGGTAAAGGACATAAAAACAGCAGAAAAATATGCATATATTGGCGAGGAAGAAAGAAAAATTTTATTGTCAAAAGCACGCCCAATTGTATTGCTGTATAAAAAAAATGCGTTGGAAAATGCATCCCCAGGCTTGCCAAATGTTGGGATTTATTTGCCATACTCGGCGTTACATCACATTTTATTTCATTATATGGAAAAAGATGCATTGGTTATGACCTCTGCCAACATGCCGGGGCAGCCAATGATTACAGAAAATGATGAATCTTTTTCTTTAAATGCTGATTATTATCTGCTTCATAATCGCAAGATAATAAACAGAATTGATGATAGCGTTGTTAAAATATGGAAAGGAAAAAAGTTTTTCATAAGAAAGTCCAGGGGCTTCATTCCCTCTTTTATTCCCTCTCCCCATAATAAAAAGATTATTGCAGTTGGAGCAGAGGAAAATTCATCTGCAGCCATTTCAATAAATGGAAAGATATATTCGACGCAATACATAGGGGATACAAAAAATTATGATACAATGCTCTATCTTGAAAATGCAATAAAATTCTTTATGAAGCTTTTTAAAATTAAAGAAATTGATGCAATAGCCATGGACATGCATCCTTTATATAATAGCAGGAAAGTTGCAATGAAGCTTGCAGAAGAGTATGGCATCGCCCCCATACAAGTGCAGCATCACTGGGCTCATGCTGTTTCGTTATTACTTGATAACTCTACTCAAGAAGCCGTCGTGCTTGCTTTAGACGGCTTGGGTTATGGAAGTGATGGCATGCTCTGGGGAGGCGAGATTTTGCATGCCACATTTGAAAATTTTGAGAGAATAGGGCATTTAAAATATATTCCTCTTATAGGAGGAGATGTTGCTACAAAAGATATAAGGCGTATTGTATTTGCAATATTTCAGCAATTTGGAGAAGAGATTTTTTTTCATGGCGACAATGCTTCTTTAATGAGAAAGCTTGCCAAAGATGCACCTTTAACAAGCAGCATGGGTCGCGTGCTTGATGCGCTTTCATGTTATCTTGGCATCTGCATGAAAAGCACATATGATGGAGAAGCTGCAATGAAGCTTGAAAAATATTTGGAAGAAGGAGAAGAAGAACATGAATTTGAGGGTAAAATCGAGGGTAATGCTGTGGACACCGTAGATTTATTCAAGCAGCTTCATGATGCCAGCATTCAAAATAAAGCAAATGCCGCCTATTCCTTTGTAAAAGCTTTAATGGATGCTTTATCAAGTATGGCAATAGATTATGCACTGCGAAAAGGTATAGACAGCATTGGAATAACAGGGGGCGTTTCATATAGCCTACCTATTGTTAACATGCTGGAAGAAAATGTTAAAAAAGCTGGGTTGCATTTCCTTGTTCATAACAGCATTCCAAATGGAGATAATGGAATTGCTGTTGGACAGAACGCTATAGGTGGGATAAATGCATGAGTGGGCGTTGGCAGAAGGTGTAATAAAAACAGCTGTTGAAAAGGCAAAGGAAAGCAAAATGAAAAGCATAGATGAAATAGATTTGAAAATAGGAGAGATGCAGGATATCGAGCTTGATATATTCAAATTTGCTCTCGATGAGCTAATGAAGGAATATGGAATGAAAGCGAAAATCAATATAAGGATACAGAAAACGAAATTCAAATGCAATGTGTGCAATTATGAATGGCATTTTGATGAATTTGAATTAACTGAGGATGAAAAAGAATTTGTCCATTTTCTTCCAGAATCAATATTTTCTCACGCCCGTTGCCCAAAATGTGGAAGCCAGTATTTTGAAATTGTTGAAGGGAGAGGCGTATGGATTGAAGCAATAAGAGGGAAAAAATGATAGACGCAAGGCTTGAAATAATAGAAGAAAGGCTTAAAAGAATAAAGAGAATAGTCGCAGTCAGCAGCGGGAAGGGCGGCGTGGGCAAAAGCATGGTTTCTGCTACCATGGCAATGGCATTATCAAAGAAATATAAAGTTGGATTGCTTGATTTGGATTTCTATGGACCATCGACACATATAATAATGAACGCTGGTGATAAGCCAGCTGAAAAAAACGGATTGATTCCTCCTCTAGTTGAGAACATAAAATTCATGTCAATAATATATTTCACCGAGGATAAGGCAGCGCCATTGAAAGGAAAGGATATAATAAATGCAATAATAGAATTGCTTGCAATAACAATATGGGATGAGCTTGATTTTTTAATAATTGATATGCCTCCCGGAATGGGTGAAGAAGTAATGGCAATATTGAAATTCATGAAAGAAGCTGAATTCATTGTTGTTACAACACCATCCATTCTTTCATGGGAAACTGTAAAAAAGTTGCTTTTGTTCCTGAAAAATAATAGATGCAAAATTCTGGGAATAGTTGAGAATATGGTTATGGAACATTCGATAAAAAATGAGATTGAAAAATTTGGGAGATATCTGGGAGCAATAAAGTTCGATGCTAGTATTGAAAAATTTATAGGAAATGCTAACAAAATAATGGAAAGCGATTTTGGAAAAGACGTTGAGAAAATAGCAATGAAAATTTAGCCTGCAAATTTTTTTATAGGCTGCGAACATTATAATTTGATGGATTTTAAAGGTAGAGATATAGTTTCCATAAAGGATTTTACAAAAAATGAAATAGTCCATATTCTCGATGTTGCCGAAAAAATGATACCAATTGCAGAGGGAAAAGAAAAAAGTGAGTTGTTGCATGGCTACATAATGGCATCCCTATTTTTTGAACCATCCACGCGAACCCGCCTATCATTTGAGGCAGCTATGAAAAGGCTTGGAGGCAATGTCATAGGCTTTGCTCAGCCTGGAACGACGAGCATAATGAAAGGAGAAAGCTTAGCTGACACAATAAGAACTGCTGAAAGCTATTGCGATATCATTGTAATGCGCCATCCAATGGAAGGCTCGGCAAGAATGGCTGCTGAATTTGCGAGTGTGCCAATCATAAATGGCGGCGACGGCGCAGGTCGCCATCCGACGCAATGCCTGCTTGATTTATTCACCATAAGAAAGGAAACAGGGAGCATAGAGGGGAATAAAATTGCTCTCGTTGGAGATTTGAAGTATGGGCGGACTGTTCACTCTCTTGCCTATGCTCTGGCTTTGTTTAAAGCAGAGATAGTTTTTATTGCACCTCCAGAATTGCAGATGCCTCCAGAAGTAATTGAAGAATGTCGCAAAATGGGCGTTGAGCCAGAAATCAGGAACTCGCTAAATGACATACAGGATATAGATGTTTTATATGTTACGAGAATACAGAAGGAGCGATTTCCTGACCCAGAGGAATATAAAAAAGTGGCTGGGAGCTATAGAATTGATGTTGGCACTATTAAAAATGCAAAGCAGAGTATGATAATCATGCATCCTTTGCCTCGCGTTAATGAAATCTCGCCAGATATTGATGCAACGAGACACGCAGCCTATTTCCGCCAGACCTTCAATGGTGTGCCTGTGAGAATGGCTTTGCTTTCCCTCGTGCTTGGGGTGATAAAGTGAAAGAGCTTAAAGTTCAGCCGATTAAAGATGGAACGGTCATTGACCATATTACGCCTGGTAACGCCCTAAAGGTTTTAAAAATACTTGGGATAGAAGGGAAAGAGGGCTCAATCATAAGCATTGCAATGAATGTTGTTGGAAAGAGAGGGAAAAAGGATATTGTGAAAATCGAGAACAGAGAACTTAAAGCAAAAGAAGTCGATAAAATTGCATTAATTGCTCCAAATGCTACCATAAATATCATAAGAAATTATGAAGTTGTTGAAAAGCATAGAGTTGTGATTCCTGAAGAAATTATTGGTATTGTTAAATGTCCAAATCCAAATTGCATTTCAAATAGCAATGAACCCATACAAACAAAATTTATTGTTACAGGAAGAAAGCCATTAAAAATAAAATGTTACTATTGTGAACGTGAGCCAAACATGGAAGAAATTGATTCGTTGATAATATAAATAGTGAAAAGCCAAGCTTTTCTAAAATAAGCTGTAAAAATTCACCATGAATGCCACTTGCATATCTTATTTGGTTGTATATTTGTTATGTCTCTTTCCAGCTTTTGCAACATCTTTACTACCACAATAAGGGCATATTATTTTCCATCTCCTCAAAAAAGAAAATAAAAAGATGTTTATAAATATCTCTGATTTGTAGGAAAACCGCGCGGCAGAAACTATAAATATAAAGAAAAAATTTAATTTTTGGAGGTTTAATATGGATTTGGTGGAAAAATGAAAAAAGATAAAGAAATAGGAAAAAGAAGTGTTGTTTGGAAAAAGAA
>JAGGYX010000022.1 GCA_021162305.1 Thermoplasmata archaeon
CCATTATTCTCCTCATCTCTGGTGTAACACGTGACATTTCCCATTCCCTTCATACAAAGAATGGGAAATTGATTAAGAAATGTTACCGATCTGTGTTTACTTTACATTTTGAATTCAGTATAACCACATCTTCCGCAGCTTCTTCTGTCTGCATGCTCCGCCATAAATACGCCTGCCCCGCATTTTGGGCATTCTTTTCTTTTCCTTTCCAGCTTTCCGTCTTTTACTTCATAAAATTTCCACTTACTCATTCTTTACCTCCTCCTTCTCCTCTTTCTTTTCCTTCTTTTCTTCCTTTTCTTCTTTGCCGCCTATGTTTCTTTTTATTATGTATTCTGGCTCCACTCTACGGGCTTTCTGTTCAGATTGATAAACCTTTGCGTATGCTTTTGCCTCTCTCACTCCAAACAAGGGCTTTACATAGTCAATAACTATAAATCCATTTATTCCCATACCTTTCAATTGCTCTCTAATTTTCTTGCGGGAAGGTGTGGCCCCTTCATATTTAACTCTGAAATGTATCTCCTCTCTCTCAAGCAACTTATTCTCTTTCCTCGTTTCAATTTCAATCTCCATTTTAATCCCTCTCCATTTTTTCTATGAATTTCCTTACAACCTCTTTTTCTTTTTCTCCCACTTTCACGACAACCATACCGTGAGACGGTAACCCATATATTACATTTGCGCCCGCCGGCGCCATCAGGATGGCTGGCAGCGCCGCCAGGTCTTCCTCGCCTTCCACTTCTATTCTAATCCTGCCCTTCATTTCATATGCTTTTTTTATGGCGTTCCACAGTTCATCTGTAATCATTCCAGGCGGATTTTTTACTTTCAATACTTTCTCATCATTTCCTATTTTCCATTCATGCTTTTTTCTTTCGATTCTGTAATCTATTATTGAAATGTCAGGATTTATTTCGTGCTCTTTCAACCATCTTGTTACTACATCTCCCACACTTATTATCATGCCTTCAATCTCACTTTTTTTAATCTCCCTGACAACTTTCCCAAATGGCTTTCTCAATTCTTCTCTTTGCTCTTTTTTCAGCAAATACATTATCTAACCTTCAAGGCATATTTGCCAGGCATTTTAAGCCCCATTTTTTTGGCTATTTGCGAGTTTTCTGCATCAATTACAACTAAATAACCCTGCCAGTGTTCTGTTGTTGGCTCTCCGCAATATGGACACGTTGTTTTATCTGTAAGAATATGACATTTTCTGCATGCCCTCATTTTTTATCCCCCTTTTTTCCTTTTTCCTTCTCTTTCTCCTTCTCCTTTTTCTTCCATTCTTCTTTTCCCAAGCCTGGTTGACGCATTGTCAGTCCAATTTTACTTTCTCTTGGATTCATTTCATTTAATGAAAGTGTCACAATTCTTGCCCTTATTTTATCTCCTGCCTTCAAAACTTTTTTACTCTCTTTTCCTTCCATTCTCCTATTTTCAACATCAACAATTATTTTATCATCCATTATCTGGCTTTTGTGAACCAATGCGTCCAGTGGCCCAATGTGGCAAAATGCTCCAAATTCAACTATGTCACATACTATTCCATCCACAACTTCATGCAGTTCTGGCTTGAATGTTAATGCTTCAAATTCCACCTGCTGGTATATTGCTCCATCTCCGTGCAATATTCTCCCCTCTCCAATTCTCTTTACATTCTGTGTCATAACAATGAGTCCATACTCTTTATCCATTGTCCCTTCAAATTCATCCTGAACAATTTTCTTGCTCACTTCATCCAAGTCTTCAGTCATTTCTGAAGGTGGTATCCGAATCGTATTTTTTATCTTAACCATATAATACATCTGTTAGGAAATATTGTCATGCTTATAAATATAATGGTATTGTCCAATCTTGAGGTTGGTAAATTGCATATTCCTTTTATTCATTTGAGCTTATAAACAAGAACTATGATGGGATTGACTGAAAAATAGCATTTCATTAATTTATTACAGCTTATTTCGCCTCTTCTTTTTTCTCTACCTTTTATATTCTAAAACCTTTTGCTTCCCATTAGATTAGCTATAGCCTCCTATTGGCAAAGTGGGATCACCAAATAAAATCCATTCTTCCACTGTTTTGGCATCTATGGCAGAATCACTTTCAGGAGGGCTATCCCAGTCTATCGGGTAGCGATTCAGATATGCAGTTATAGCTTTGCCCCATGTTTCGCCAATAATAACGCTTCCATTCACGCCATATTCCCAGAAGAAATGTGGCTCGAGCCATGTGGTGGCGCCATCCCATGATTTTTTATCCTCCTTTGTATATCCCAAAGCTGTGCAGCCAAGAGTGGCGACGCTGCCGCCCCCCATTTTTCGTGTAATCCACCAGCTCCAGCATTCTGGAGAGTTCTCTCCTTTATAGAGATATTTATACCATTCATCCATTCCCTTATATATCTTGAATGTATTGCTGAATGAAACATTGAACTGGCTGTTGTGGCAGCCGCCAACAACGCATATTGGATACATCCCATTGTTTTTCAGGTACATCATTCTTGTTACTTTAAAATCAGGTATCCACTCGGTGCTGTTTGGCATATGAGTTGTCCAGCTCATTGGATTTCCGTGGCCATCGAGATAAAGTATACCGCATCCCTTATTTACTTCTCTAACAATATCTTTCCATCCTTTGAGAGTGCCGTCAGAAGTATAAAGCTTTGTAACGTTGTAGCCCTCCAGATATTGCAGAGCTTCGCTTGTTGTAACCTCGCCCTCATAAGTTGGATATTCTGGATATGTATCGCCAGCTGCAACAACTATACGGCGGGCCCATGTCGAGCCATGGGCGTGCTCTTCATAATCTATTGTTTTCTCAACAACTATCTTAACCTCTTCCTCACTACGAGCGGGCCATCTGCCAACATAAACATCTGGCTTTAAATCTATGTTTTTATCGACGCTTCCATTGCGCCATTCTCCAAATATTCCATTTTCGTTGGTATCCCATGAAGAAAATTTGCCATTGCCATCATATAAATCGGCAAAATATAAATCACTCAAGAAGCGGGACTCTCCCCAAAAGCCGCCGCCAAAGGAATTGTGGACATAGCGAACAGGCATATACCATCTTTCTTTGAAGCCAGGTTTCCTGCCTCCAACCAACAGAACATATTTTATTCCCCATGTATCATATGCATATTTTATGTAATATTTCACTTTCTCTGCATCATCTCTTCCATTCATTTTAAGGCATTCAGATAAGCCAACAAGCTTTGTTTTTACTCCGTGCGTCTCTTTGAAATCCACAAAAGGTTGTAGTGAATCAAGCCAGTTATCTGGTGCTATAATAAGAAAATCATATGCATCAATAGCTGCCCTGCTTTTATTTTCTTCAAAATTTTTTATGTTATAAACATTCCCTCCAAGCGGAGGAGCAAGCATAATCAATAATACCAGTGCAACAATTATTTTCTTCATGAAAAACAAAATAAAAATTTTAATATAAACTTTGTCATATCTCCTCTTTTATCACACTGAAGCATGTGCATGTTACAGTTTTTCCAACTCCTTCTATTCCCCTTATTTTATCAAGAATAAGTTTTCCTATTTCCTCCGTATCTTTTCCTCTAACTTTCAACAGCAAATCCCATTCACCAGATATTATGTAAACTTCATGCACGCTTTCCATTCTTGCTATTCTTTTTGCAAGTTCTCTTTGAGATATTTTTGGATTTGGAAGAAATGACACAAGCACAAAAGCAGTTACTGGCTTTCCAATCTTTTCATAGTCCAAGGAGATTGTGAATTTTTTAATCACTCCTTTTTCAACAAGCTTTTTTATTCTTTCCGAGACAGTTGTCCGTGGCATTTTAACTTCTTTTGCTATCCTTGCTATTGGTTTACTTGCATCCTCTTTAAGCTTTTTTATTATAATTTCGTCTTTCGGATTCATATTGTCTATATGACTTAAATTTTAAAAAAATTTTGGTGAAATTATGTAAA
>JAGGYX010000132.1 GCA_021162305.1 Thermoplasmata archaeon
ATGCTGCTCTATATATTGTTCCTGTTGTTTTATAAGATAAACTTCTCTGATATTTCGAATTGGATAGCCTCTGCTAGCATGCCTTCTAAATCCTCGCCTATGCTTTCTACCTCTGCCATCACTTCTACCAAAGCCACGCATCATTTCCTCTTCATCTCCTCCATCTTTTAGAAATAAAATCCTTATCATCCTTTATACAAATATAAAAAAATTAGAGAAAGAGGTCGTTTCCTATCATTACAAAGCTTCCGCCAATGAAGAAATGAGTATCTGGATTCAGCTTATGTCCGATTTTAATATGCAATCCTATGAAGCCAATCATCACTCCACGCTGGCTTCTTATCATAACTCCATAGTCTCCAAATGTTTTGCATCTATCCCACATATAATTTGCTCCAAATTTTGCTACTGTTATTCCTTTCTCATATTTGAAAAATATTGGTCTCAGGAACAGCCTTAAGAAAGAGCGGTCACGATGCAATGGTATATAGACCTTTCCTCTTCCATAGCTTACAACGTATGTGAGTACACCAAAATCCATTTTCTTTGGGATGAAATGCATTATCAATGGATCCACTTTTCCAGTTGCAAGCTCATTTTCAATTTCATCTGCTTTCTTTTCCGAAACAATTTTTTCTGCAATTTTGTTTCCAAATGCATCATATACTTCTATTTTTTCTTTTGCCTCGTTATTTTGAGCAACTGCTATATATGGCACCATAAGGGACAAAACCATAAATAAAGCTATTACTTTCTTCATAGTCTGATATTATCTATGTCTATTTAACTTTTTTGAAGCAGTTTTTCAATCATATCAATCCATCCCAGAAATGAATTCATTGCAGCTCTCAGGTTAGAGATGCTCCTTGCTTCAATTTTTATAATAAGCTTTTCTTCCTTCAATTCAAATTTTATTCTACATCTTGGGGCTTCTTCATACCTCAATGCGTTGTATATAACATCTGCATTTCTTTCAATTTTTATCTCTGCCTCATGCATTATCTTGCTTTAAGCTTCCTTGCTGTAGGAGGGCGTTCCTTATAAAAAATCTTACTCCCGCAAAATGGACATTTAATACCCATCCTTTCTGAATCAATTTCCACAACCTTCCCACATTTTCCACATCTATATGTTATCATGTTCCAGCTCCCAATATGCTTTTAATACTCTTTTCCACTTCTTTTCCAGCGGTCGTGCTCGGCATATAGGCGCCGCCCGCAAATTTGGCGCCGCAGCTCCTGCATTCCCATATTGCTGTGCTAACCCGCCTGACTTTCTTCTTACCGCATCTGGGGCAAACATGCCAAGCTCTTTGCTTTTCTTCTATCTTTCTGATTTTATGCCTTATCTTGACTCCATATCTTGGTCCGAAGCGGGCTGCCATTTTGTTCTTCTTTGTCCTTTTTGCCATTTTATTCCTCCAGCAGTTTCCTTATATTTTTAGCATGTATTCGCGCCCTGTTTATATTATTTTTTATTTCATCGAGCGTAAAGCTTCCAGCAAGTCCTTTCTGCGTAGCCCTTATGTCCCCGTTCTCATCCAGAGCTACAGTAAAGCGAGCTTCTGCAACCTGCTCCTCATCTAAATTGGGGTCAACAACTATGGAATCACCGAACTTGACGAATGTGCAGCTTATTGGCGGTTTTCCAACTGGGAGAGGTGCATTGTCTCCCAGCTCATGTCTCTCATTTGGTATAATGGCATTCTGTAAGGCTGCGGAGGCTGCCAGAGAACCAGCATCAAATAGATTGCCGTCGTAATCAAGAACATGTATGTCTATGAATACAATCCATACTTTCTCGCCTGGCTCAACAACAAGCTTGTCAAGATGAATGTATTCCGACTCTCTTATACCTCTATCAATAACTCTTGCAATTTCTATGGCATCTGGCGTCGGCGGCCCAGGCTCAAATTCTGGCGATGCTAAAGGAGGCAATTCAACGGAGGTTGTCATTGTTCCTTCTTCAGGCGAGTCTGGATATGGCTCTCCAATTTCAAGCTTTATTCCCGCCATCACCATTGTATTGCCAATTTTAACTTTTGCAGAGCCTTCAGCATTTTTTATAACATTTCTTTCTATCGTTATCTCGCGATATTCATCGAAGCCTCGCCCATCCACACGCTTCCCTTCTTTGGCAAGCCCGAGCAAATAATCTTTTTTTACTGCCGATATTTTTCCAAACATATCCATTATTCCACCTTCTTATATTTTCTCATCAACGCTTCTTTCTGCAATTTCGAAACTTGCTTTGCTCCTTTTATCGCAAGCTCTATAGCTTCTTCAAATTCTTTATATGTAAGATGACCATCCATTTGAAGCAAAAGAATTTCCTCACTTCTCGGAGCTATGGCAATTGGCAGGTCAGCTTCCCCTCCCTGGTCCTCCTCCCTCGTTAAATCAAGCACTACAACCCCATCAACCTTTCCAGCTGCACATGCCACTGGTATATCACGCATTGGAATGCCAGCATCCGCCAGAGCAACAGCAGCAGCTGTAATGCCTGCGCATCTTGTGCCTGCCTCGGCATCGAGAACTTCGATGTTAATATCGATTGTTGTCCTTGGAAAAAGCTCAGTGAATATTACTGCTTCGAGAGCCTCAGATGTTACCTTCGATATTTCTGTGCTTCTTCTATCTGGACCGGGACGCTTTCTTTCCTGCACGCTAAATGAAGCCATATTATAACGAGCATTCACCAAAGCTTTTGTTGGGTCCTGAATATGGCGTGGCAAAGCTTCTCTTGGTCCATATACTGCTGCAAGTATTTTATTTCCACCCCATTCTAAATAGCATGAGCCATCTGCTCTATATAACACGCCTGCTTCAATTTTTATGCGACGCAACTCATCTGGCTTTCTTCCATCTACTCTTATTCCATTTTTAATCAATTCACCCATTTCTATCCCTCAACATTTTTTCTATTCTTTGAGTTAATCCGACAGTATGAGCCTCGCTCTCAATTTTTCTTATTGCTTCTATTGCCAAGCCCAGTCTTTCATCTGGGCATTTAAGCCATATTCTCCCATTTTGTCCAACAAAAATCCAGCATCCTGTATATTTTTTAATTACAGAAAGCATTGATGCATTTTTTCCTATGACGCGTGGCACTTTTGTTGGCTGAATTTCAATAATGAATCCATCTTCTATTTTGCGACATGGTTTACTTTTCATCGTAAGCTCTATATTGCGAGCCTCATCAATTCTTGCTATTACTGCAATAACCATTTCTCCAGCTTTCAAATATTTTGCAGTCTCACCATAATTAATCTTCCATGGTGATTCCTCAACACCAAGTAAAGCAGGATATGGAGCATTTATGTCAATAAGCCATGCATTTCTCATGGCTTCTTCAACAATCCCAATTACAGTATCTCCAATGCTTGGCTCATATGCTCCAGATAAAGGAATAACATTGATGTAATCTCCTCTTTCCTCGAGAATGCCAAGGCGAGCTGAGTATATGGCATTGTTTTCAATGAATGTTCCCTTTCCTGCCTTCTTGCTGCCTGCTTCCGCCAAAAATGTGCCTGGTAAAACAATCTGGCGAATCATTTTAACAACCTTGTTATAACTTCTCCTTTTGTGATTTTATTCAGCATATCATATAGCTCGGTTTGCAAACCCGCTGGAATTTCAACAATGCATTTAAACGAGCCATCTGAAAGCCATTCTTCTTTTAACATTTTAACCATTTTTACGATTTCTCCATAGGCTCTGCCGCTATACTGAGCTGGTATTTTTATCTCCACCTTAACATTTTCAATGCTTATTGGAAGAATAGGACGAATGGCATCGAGTATTTTCTTAACCTGCTCCTCAACAGGTTTAAATGGGTCAATATGAACTTTTGCTTCCTCCATTGCAAGCTCTATTCTTTCCCTAGGATGTGGAAGCTTTGTTCTTGGGTCCATTGAGGAGCGAGCTATCCAGTCAATGATTGCTTTTTTCTTTCTTTCCTGCATTTCTCTTCTTTGCTTTACTGTAAGCTGGATTTCTCCTTCCTTTATTATCTTTATTGCTATTTCTCCAAT
>JAGGYX010000174.1 GCA_021162305.1 Thermoplasmata archaeon
GAGATAATGAAGTATGATTTTAAGCAGATTTGTGATGTCATATAATAAAAATTGCTGATTTTCCAAATCATTGTTAGCCAAAAGCCATGCTAACAATGATGATTTTGGCTAACTTTCGGAGATACTGTCCTTATATCACTAATTTTATAAATATCATGAAAATTATAAATCATGAAATATACAACAATATCTGTTTCTCCTGAAACGAAAGAAATATTGAAAAAGATTGCTGTAAAAGGATAAACATATGATGATATCTCAAGAGAGCTTATAAAAATGGCAATAATTAAAAAGCTTGATGAAAGATGGAATGAAATACTGGAAAACGATGAATTCATGCCCTTTGAAGAATTATAATGTATAAAATACGGGTTTCTCGATCTTTTCAGAAACAATTTAACAGACTCCTTTTTCAACAAGACCTAAAGCAGATATTAAGCAAATAAGAGGAACCTCTCCAATAAAATATAGAATAAGAGTAGGGAATTATAGAATAATCTATGCAGAGGATAGAGAATATAAAATTGTGAAAATAATTGAATTAATAAAAAGAGGAAAAGGATATACTCATATCTTCTCATAAAAATAAATTAAAATAACTAAAGCGAGCAAAATAGAGAGCCATATTGTGATGAAAAGCCAGCTTGTTTTTTTTGCCTTCTTTTTCTCCCACCATGTTCTTGGACTGATTCCCTGAGCAAGAAATGTTAGAACTGCTGCTAAATTTATTCCAACAACATTTATTGAAAACGCAAGAAGCATGCCTACGGCAGGAATGATGCAATATTGTCCCATTAAAATTCCACTTGCTACTATGGGCGGAAGCAACGCAACAGCCACCATTACACCAACGAGAGTTTCAATCACTCCTTTTGTTATTGAAATTGCTCCTGCTATGCCTGCTGAAAAAGCGAGTAAAAGATAGACATGCCCGAGATTTTGTATATTTACATCATTTTTAAAAATTAAGCCAAAAATAAATCCAATGAATATGGCTATGCCATACCCAATAAAGCTTGTAATTATAGCATGTTTCGCAAGTTTTGAGTCAGCAAGTGTAGCTGCTAGAGCAAGAGCCATGTTTGGAGCAAGCAATGGAGCTATCACCATTGAACCTATTATAATGGCGACATTGTTGTATAAAATGCCTATCGAAGCCGTTATTGCCGCCAATATAACGAGAGCGAGAAAAGAAAATGAAAACTTTGCTTCTTCCGTCAAATCTTCATATATTTCCTCACTGCTCAGCCTTTCTTTCTCTCCTTCTTTCTTTTCATTTTCCTCTTCTCTTGGAACAGTTGCTTCCACAGGCAATATTATGATGCGAAAGCCCTCATATTTTGAAAAATGTCTTTCCAAAGTATTGATCACATCTTCGCTTTTTTCAGCTGGAAGCAATATTTTTGCAAAACATTCTTTTCCATGCCTTTCTTTCCATATCTCTACTTCAAATTTTTTCAATATTTTCTCAATATCGCTACATGGATAATAAACATGGAGCAATCTATACATTATTTTTTCCTCTTAACCTTCCATAAATTTCCTTTATAATGTTGCGAAAACGGACATCCGCTGCAGCGACCATTTTTATAATATTGGCAATCTAAACAATTTTGATGGCACCCATTTTCAAAGTGCAAAGGCATAATAAAATTTGGAGTTGCATCCAGAACAATTTTAATTTTCTCTCCAAAGTTTTTCCTGACAAAATATTCCATGCTTGGATAATCTTCACTTATAACAAAAACTATGTAGCCATCATTTGTTTCAAGAATGCTTAGAATGCGTGGACAGCTTTTAAATTTCTCATCTATGCTTTGCACTTCAATTTTGCCAACATGCAGTCCAGCCTTTTTGATATCGATGCCAACAATATGGGCGAGCAATCCATTCTCCTTCAATTTTTTAATTCTTGCACTAACAGAAGGCTGCGATAAATTTATTTTGGAAGCAATCTCCTTTTGCGAAGCCTCAGGATTGCTTTGCAATATACTCAATATCTCCTTATCAATTTCATCGATCTCCAATTACCCACCAAATATGTATAAAAAAGTTATTTAAAATACTTATGAAATATAGCCAAAAGCCTATAATGATATACTCACTATTGTGCTTCCCCGCACCACAACACGCCCGAGGCGGCGCTGCTCTTGTCCTTCTTTTTGCTCCACCGCATCTTCCATAACAATGTTCATATACTGGTCGAAACCAGAGAGCTTGCCGCTGAGCAGCCTGCCATCTTTTAGCAATAATGAAACATTTCTGTTTATGCTTGCCTCGAGTAAATCGTTAGGCAGAACCATGAAAAGGTAACAGTCTTTCCTTTATATATTTATCTTGCAATTATGTGGATAATGTCACCATGCTTTAGCTCATGGTCAGCACCAACAATTTTTTTTGTTCTTGCATCAACAGCTCTTATGAAACCTTCTGCAAGCTCACTATGAACTTTCTCAGCGAGCTGTATAACAGTGCTGCCAGAAGGCATTAAGAATACATCAGGCAAAACATTTCCATCTTTGTCTGTAAGCTTATGCTCATCTTCAACAGGAAAAACAGCTATTAAGCCAAGCAAATCAAAGACTGCCCTATCTATGCTTTGCTGCACACCGGTTGAGCCATATGGTATGAGAACATGCTTTTTTATGTATTCCAAGCCCTTCTTCTGCATTTCATTTGGCTCTTTTAAAATCTTGAAGTCACTGTCACCGGGACGATAATATATTATGCCATGCTCTGCTGCTTTATTCAAAGCAAGCTCCGCCTCAGCAGATGTAGGAATTGCATACTCACCAGCAAATTTTTTTACCATCTCTGGAGGAGCAATATCTGCTTTATTCAGGGAGAGCAAAATAGGCTTTCCTATCTGCCGTATACTTGATGCCAGCTTAAGTAACTCTTCATCTCCCCATTTTGTGAAATCTTCTGGCAGATTTGCTTTTCTCATTGCGTACTTTATTTTTTCTTCATCTATTTTCAATCCTGTTAGCTTCTCTGCAAGCATTTTTTCAATTTTTTCTCCTTCTATCTTGCACTTATTGGCAAGGCGATGCCAGTCTCTTTCTATTATGCCCTTAATCCAGTAATCTATTTCTTCTTCAAGAAATTTTATGTCCATGCTTACATCATGCTTTCCTATGCCACATGCTCTTCCCTCTTCGTCAGTAGAGCCAGATATATCAACAATATGAATTAAAGCATCAGCCTTCCTCAAATCATCCAGAAATTTGTTGCCTAAGCCACGCCCCAGATGAGCTTTTGGCACGAGTCCAGCTACATCTATTGCTTCGATAGGCACATATCTTATTCCATCCATGCAAATAGAGTTGCGAGGATTGCATTTAACACCAAATTCCTTGCATGGGCATTCAACTCTGGCATACATAACACCTTGATTTGCTTCTATTGTTGTAAAAGGATAGTTTGCTATCTCTGCATTTGCATGTGTAGCGGCATTGAAAAAAGTCGTTTTCCCGACATTTGGTTTACCAACAATTCCTATTTGCATTTTATCAACTGAAATAATGAGTTGCTTCTTCTTTTTTCTTTCCCCTCTTCTTTCTCTTTCTTTCTACAACATCTATGGCGAGTATCATGCTTATTGGTATCACTCTTATAAGACCTTTTTTTGTTCCATGGCTTTCATCCATTTTTATGCATATTCCTCCTTCTTCCTTTCCAATATATGTGTAACCAACAAAAGTACCAGATGTCACCATTGCTTCCTTGTCGCTGCTTGCAGAATATATAACATATTTTGAGCCAATTGTTAATTCAAATTCTTCTTCCTTCATTTTAAAAACCTCCTTTCCAACAATTTTTGAAGATGAGATACGGTCTCGCTATAATTTTCCATTGCTACTTTAACGTGTGCCTCAACAAAGCTCCATGCCTTTGCAATATTTCCATATCTAAGGCTATAGCTTTTCTTAACTTTATTTCCTTCTCCAATTTTCTCCTCTTGCAAAATATCCATGCTCTTAAGCTTGTTTAAATGCCTGTATATTGTTGACTTTGTTGCCTTCAATTCCATAATTAACTCATCTACTGTCCACTTTCGTGTGGGATGAATCAAAAAAAGCTCAAAAAGTTTAAATGAAATTGAATTTGCATCATCATTTTCCTTCATATAGCCAATTGATTTCAAAAATTTCTCTGCAACTTTTTTATAATCTTCTTCATGCAATGGGGGAGATACATTTGCAACTCTAATCTCAAATTCCATACTTATAAAACCCTTGCAATTTATAATTTTTGTTCACCCGAGCTTTTCATCAATATTTCCATCTGGAAGCATATTATCAGGATGCCATATTCCTTTCTCTTCCAGTTGGTAGCGAGCACAACTTTCCCAATCTCCTTTACAATATAACTCAATCCATTTTCTATCAATCTTGCCTTCATCATAAAAATAATGTATCGGACAAACAGAGAACCATTTACATTCATGGAGAAAAATTTTTAACTTTTTATATTCTCCAACCATTTTCTCTTTTAACTCATTACGATAAAGTAATGAAGCAGGATGATGAAGAGGATATATTTTTCTCTTCCCCATAAACAATTTTCCATAAAATTCTTCCGGCATTTTTATCCCATATTTATTGAAAATATATTGGCTTGCGTAAAAGCCAAGTGGAACCAGTATTTCAGGATTTACTATTTCTATTTCTCTATCCAAAAAATAGCTGCATGTTTCGATTTCCTTTTTCTTTGGTTTTCTATATTTTGGCAACATGCATTTTATCAAATTTGTCATGTAAATTTGTTTTCTATTTATGCCTGCTTCCCCAAACAACTCATCTAAAACTTTCCCAGATGGACCCAAAAACATTTTTCCTTTTTCATTTTCAATTTTTCCTGGAGCTTGAGCCACTAACATAACTCGAGCATTTAAATTTCCCTCTCCAACAACTTTATGCAATGCTGTTTTCCATAGCCCGCATCTTCTACATCTTCTTATTTCTTCATTTAGCATTTCAATTTTTTCCACAAAATCATATCCATGTAAATTTATTTGTTTTTCCATACTGTAAAGCATTTCCATACCAAAATTTTAAAATGGCAGAGATATAACATCATGAAATTGTTTGAATATCAGGGGAAAGAATTGTTTCGCAACTATGGCATCGCTGTGCCAAAAAGCGTTGTTGTCCAAAGCAAAGAGGAGCTTGAAAAGATTGATATGCCTTTTCCATGGGTTTTAAAAGCCCAGGTTTTGGTGGGCGGCAGAGGCAAGGCTGGCGGCGTGAAAATTGCTTCCAGCATTGAAGAGGCAAAAAAAGCTTTTGACGAGATAATGGGCATGGAAATAAAAGGGGAGAGAGTGAAAAAAATTCTTGTTGAGGAGAAGGCAGAGATTGAGAAAGAAATGTATTTGAGTTTTTTCCTTGACAGGAGCAGCAGGCAATATTTAATGATGTTCTCGCCGCATGGAGGCGTTGATATAGAGGCAATGAAGGAAAATGTGAAAAAGATTTATATAAATCCGCTAATTGGATTGCAATCATATCATTTAAGGAAGTTGCCGAAAGAAACAAGGAGTATAGCAGGCAGACTTTATAGATTATTTATTGAAAAGGATTGTGAGCTTGCAGAAATAAACCCGCTGGCAATATCTGGCGAGGCAGCCATAGCTTTGGATTCAAAAATAATAGTTGATGACAATGCTTTATATCGCCATAATGAGCTTCCAAAAGAGAATGCCGAGCTTACGCCCTTAGAAAAGGAAGCAAGGGAAAAAGGAATAGCCTTTGTCCAGCTTGATGGGAATATTGGCGTTATAGCAAATGGAGCTGGCTTGACAATGGCTACTCTCGACGCCTTAAATGAATTTAATGGGAGAGGAGGCGTTTTCCTTGATCTCGGAGGAACAGATGATCCCGAAAAAGTTAAGCAGGCTCTGGAGATAATGGTGAAAGCGAAGCCAAAGGTTATCCTCATAAATTTATTTGGAGGAATAACAAAATGCGATACAGTTGCGAGGGGAATAATGGAATTTATGGAAGAACATGATACGCCGCCAATAGTGGCGAGAATTAAGGGGGTTAATGAAGATATAGCAAGAGAAATGCTGAAGGATTATGTAATAGCTCTCGACTCATTTCGGGAAGTTGCTAAAAAAGCAGCAGAGTTAGGTGGTTAAAATGGCAATATGGGCAGATGAAAATATAAGATTGTTGGTGCAAGGCATTACAGGACATCAGGGGCAATTTCACACTAAAGCAATGCAAGAATTTGGAACAAACGTTGTCGCAGGTGTGACGCCTGGCAAAGGAGGAATGCAAGTTCATGGAGTGCCAGTCTATAATAGCGTTGAGGATGCAATGGAAAAAGAGCCAAATGCGAGCATTGTTTTTGTTCCCGCCGCCTTCGCCAAGGATGCTGTCATTGAAGCTTTAGATGCTGGAATAAAGATGGTTGTTGTCATAACAGAGAACATACCGTTTCATGATGCCATGCAATTTATTCATTATGCAATGTATAAGAAAGCTCGTGTTATAGGACCAAATTGCCCTGGCATAGCATCTCCAGGAAAATCAAAAATAGGGATATTTCCAAATATAATATTCAGTAAAGGAAGCGTTGGCATCGCCTCTCGCTCTGGCACACTCACATATGAAATTGTAGCAGCCTTATCTCAGGCTGGAATAGGACAATCAACATGCATTGGACTTGGAGGCGATCCTGTTACGGGAACAACATTCATCGACGCCTTAAAAGCATTTGAAGAAGATGAAGAAACAAAAGCAATTGTTATGGTTGGCGAGATTGGAGGAACAGCTGAAGAAGAAGCAGCAGAGTATATAAAAAAGGAGGTGAGTAAGCCAGTGTATGCATATATCGCAGGAAGGACAGCTCCAGCTGGTAAAAGAATGGGGCATGCAGGCGCCATAATATCTGGCAGCATGGGAACAGCAGAATCAAAAATAAAAGCTCTGGAAGAAGCGGGCGTTAAAGTCGCTCGTTTTCCTTATGAAATTGCAGAATTGGTAAAAAATGATAAGGAAATTTGGTAAATGGATGCCAAGGGTGGATAGAGAAGCAATTATAGATGGGTCTGCCATTATAATGGGGAACGTTACCATAGAAAAGGCTTTCATATTCCCGCAGGCAATGATAAGAGCTGATGAGCATGAAGCAATAATAAAGGACGGAGCTGCAATATTGGATAGAGCATTTATAGAAGCCCATGAAAAAGTTGTTATTGGAGAAGGAAGCATTGTATCGCATGGTGCAATTGTGCATGGCGGCAACATAGGAAAAAATATTCTGATTGGAATAGGGGCAATTATTCTTGGAGCAAGCGTTGGCGATAATAGCATAATTGCGGCAGGTTCTGTTGTTAAAGATGATGTTGAGAATGGCATTATGGTAGCAGGAATTCCTGCAAAAAAAGTGAGAAGCGTGAATGAAAAAGATATGGAGTATATGGAAAAAATAAGGAATGAAATAAAAATGAAGGCAAGATGGTTGAAATGAAGGAAATGAAAATTGAGGGAAGCATTATACATATTCTTCCAGTAATACATGGTCTTTCAGAAGAAGGAAAAAACGTGGAAAAAGCAATAAATAAAATAAATCCTGATTGTGTTGCAATAGGAATATCAAAAGAAGATGTTGAAGCAATAAAAAATTATGATGGCAAGATGGAAATGCCCCCTCAATATGAATATTATTTGTTTTATCTTTCTAATTATGGAAAGGTTGCAGTTCCTCCTCCTGATATAAAAAAAGCCTATGAAATTTGCCTGAAGAAAGATATTGAAATCGCTGCCATAGATGTTGATGATGATGAATATGCTGATTTATTGGTAAAGCATGTATCAATAATTTCATTGATAAGGCAATCAAGAAAAATGAAAAAGCTTAAAAATAAAAATTTCAGGGCGAGAAATGCGAGAGAATTTATCTTTGAATGGGATAATTATATGACATCAGTAAAAGCATTTAAGAAGATAGAGGAGGCAAGAGAGAGAAAAATGGCATTGAATTTGCGCAACCTTGCTAAAAGATTTAAAAAAATTCTCGCAATTATTCCATTGGAAAGATATGACGGAGTAATAGAAAATTTGGAAAACAAGCTGGAAAGATATAAAAAATGAGCATGCATTACAACCCATGAAAAAGAAAGTTGTTATAATGGGTGCAGCGGGCAGAGATTTTCACAATTTTAATGTTGTTTTTCGTGACAATGAAGAATATGAAGTTGTTGCATTTACAGCAACACAAATTCCAAATATTACGGGAAGAAAATATCCTCCAGAGCTTGCTGGAAAACTTTATCCAGATGGAATACCAATATATGATGAGAAAGATTTGCCAGAAATAGTTAAAAAATATGGCATAGACGAGGCTGTTTTTTCATATTCAGATGTTTCATATAATGAAGTAATGCATAAAGGAGCTATAGCCAATGCAGCTGGAGCTGATTTTAAATTGCTCTCGCCAGAGCATACAATGCTCAAATCAAAAAAGCCAGTTATTGCTGTATGCGCTGTCAGAACAGGCTGCGGGAAGTCGCAGTTCAGCAGGAAAATTTTTGAATTGCTTTCAAAGAAAAGAAAAGTTGTTGCAATCCGTCATCCAATGCCCTATGGCGATTTAGCAAAGCAGCGCTGCCAGCGTTTCGCCAGCTATGAAGATTTAGACAGGCATGAATGTACCATAGAGGAAAGAGAAGAATATGAGCCGTATATTGATATGGGGGGCGTAGTATATGCGGGTGTTGATTATGAAGAAATCTTAAAAGAGGCTGAAAAAGAGGCAGATGTAATCATATGGGATGGAGGAAATAATGACTATCCATTTTATAAACCTGACTTGCATATTGTAATCGCTGATCCTCATCGAGCGGGGCATGAACTTTCATATTATGCTGGAGAAATAAACTTGAGGATGGCTGATGTTGTCATTATAAATAAAATTGATACAGCAAAGGATGAGGATATAAAGAAAATAGAGGAAAATGTTAGGAATGCCAATCCAAAAGCAAAAATAATCAAAGCTACGTCTCCTATAAAAATTGAAGGTGATATAAAAGGAAAAAGAGTCTTGGTCGTAGAGGATGGCCCCACTTTAACACATGGAGAAATGAAATTTGGCGCTGGAACAATAGCAGCCATGAAAGAAAATGCCGAAATAATTGATGCAAGAAAATATGCTGTTGGTTCCATTAAAGAAACTTTTGAAAAATATTCTCATCTAGAAAAAATATTGCCAGCAATGGGATATGGAGAAGAGCAAATAAGGGATTTAGAA
>JAGGYX010000058.1 GCA_021162305.1 Thermoplasmata archaeon
ATATGTTCCATTGTCGTCATAGCGATGGGTTACAGTGCTTCCATATGCAATGCTTCCATCTCCGAAATTCCATGTATAGTTTACTATGGTTCCATCGCTATCATAACTTGTTGATGTGAATTGCACGGTGTCTAAATCAGTTGGATTTGCTGGCTGCCATGTAAAGTTTGCTACTGGTGGAACATTTGCTACTGTTATTATTGCCTCGATGCATGCTGTATTTCCTTCATTGTCCCATACATTAAGCGTGACAGTATAGTTGCCATTATTTCCATAGCTATGCTCTGGATTCTGTTCATTGCTTGTATTTCCATCTCCGAAATCCCAGAGCCATGATGTTATTGTTCCATCTAAATCAATGGAATCATCATAGAAATGTATGATATCTTTTGTTGTGATATTATTGCTTGGTTCATAATGGAAGTATGCTATTGGCAATCCAGCTTTTCTTATCAATGGCTTGTAATCAATGCTGTCATTGTCTATTGAATATGGTGTATCGCCTATGCCATCATGATTTGCATCGCTACCATTGTAATCGCTCCAGTAATTGCCAATGCTGCCATTATCAAAAGCATTGCTTTCATAATCACAAACCTGAATAAAATTGTTTATGAAATCGTTAAGATACGCCAAGCTGCTTGAAGGAGCATCTACATACATTCCATAAAAATTATTTTCAATGGTATTGTAACACATTTCAATACTCGAAGAATTCTCAATTTCTATTCCCGTAACAGAATTGTTGCTTATAATACATTTTTTAATGAGTGCATTTGATGCATTATGCAATAAAATTCCTTTATTATTTTCTGTTATATTACAATTTCTTATACTTGCAAAATCAGATTGAATAACTATTCCAATGAATGTATTTCCATGTATCGAAGCATTTTCAATTTTAACATTTGTGGCATTGATAACGATGCCATAATAATCATTATATATATCACAGCTGGATATGCTGCTATCATTTCCCTCGATGCGCACTCCAGCATGACTCCATGTATTTCTTATGCCAAATTCCATTAATTTAACTGCCTTTTTTATATGCAAGGCATAGCTATTGTTTCCTTCAATAAATGTATTTTTGTTGCTATACCCAACCAAAAGCATTTTTTTGTTAATGATAACGTCTTCTTTATAGATGTCGGGAAAAACAAAGCATCCACCATCATTTGCAACAGATTTAATTGCATCCTGAATACATGGAAAATGGTCATTGTAACTATGATTGAATTTTTTATTTACCCATACAAAATAAGGAGGATCGACTATTGGATAAACGAGAGGATAAGCATCCTGCCCGCCGCCGCCCAGCGTGTATGGTGTGTCGCCTATGCCGTCCTCGCCATCCATGTCTTGGTTTTCGCCATGTTTTTGGTCTATGCCATTATAATCGCTCCAGTAATTGCCCTTTACATCCTCATACTTTGAATTGAAATCATTATTGCATGAATCGTAGGCGGTATTTCCTATGAAATTATTATGCCATATTTTATTCCCTGTCGAATCCTGTATTATGTATAACCCATATATGCCATTATACATTATGTTGCAACTTTCAATAAGATTGTTTTTAGAAGCATGGCTTATTTCTATTCCAAAATAGGCATTGTTTAAAATGGTCGAATTACGAATGATGAAGTTTGAGGAATTTGAGAGATAAATTCCTTTTCCATTTTTGTAAATTGATGAATTCTTTATGCTGCAGTTTATTGAGTTTATTGAATAAACTCCAAGAGCTGCATTTGAAACATTGCATTGAAGTATGCTCACATTATGAACATGCTGGAGAATTATTCCATTGCCTTTTGCATCTATTGTAAGGTTAATTAATTCAACATCATCTGCTTTAATAAATATTCCATCTCCACCTGTTTGAATTTTTGGTGTTCCTATCCCCTCTATGACCATTGATTTATCAACAACTATTTCTTCATCATATATTCCATCATAAACATATATTCTGCCGTATGGTGCAACAGCATTCACCGCATTTTTCAAACTGCTGAAATGGTCGATTTGCCATCCGGGTGTTGCTGCATCATAGTCATCGTCAACCCATACAAATAATGGGTCAAGAAAAGTGTAAACTTTGCTCTCTCCCGTCTTATCAACGAGCTGGGGATTCTGCAATGCTGTAACATTTTCTGTATGTCCAGGTGGAATGAAAGAGCAGGCGTATTCATATGCATCTTTTATTGATATTCCTCCATCAAGTGCTTCAAAGAATGGATGGAAAAACAGGGAGCCTGCCCAACTGCCGTTGGCTTCTGCATATGAAAAAGCAATGCAATTGCCAGCAGAAGAAACAAGTATTCTGTTTGTCTCGCTATCTATTCCCGAATCAAATCCAACATCGACAGGAGCATCGATAAAATCTCCGCTGTAACAGGCATCGACAAGCACAGTCATTCTTCTGCAATGGATGTTATCTATCCAGCTATCAAAAACATCTTCTGGTAATGAGCTTCCATCTTCAAATCCAAATAATGCTTTTCCAGTGACATTGTCATATTCTCCATGATTAACTATATAAATAACCACATCATCATTTGTTCCAGCATGGCTTGCAATCCAATCTATGCAATAATGAAGCAGGTCATTCCAATCACTTACTCCAGCAGGTAACGGCGAGTTCTCATCAAAATCAATTTCTGGTGACTCATCTGGACCTCCAATTTGCGGGGGCGGACCCAGCAGGTCATTATGGTTGCCATATATGCTTATGTAATCATCATTATTATGCCACAATGCAAACACTATATTATCATCGAGATAACCATGCTTTTTTAGAATATAGTATGCCTGCAAACCCTGAGCAGGAAATGCATCTTGGCTTTGATTTGAAATATCATTTGTTGAAACAAATATTAATGCCCATTTATGATAATAGTATATCCCTGAAGGACTTCCATAGTTTGGAGAAATAGAAATTAATATAATGCTCCCTATCACAATACCCAATATTGCCTTTCCCATCCCCTTTTTCATGATGAAATATATTCTTTGCCACACTTAAACTTTTTTATTTTTTCTGATTTCATTGAGAATCTCCTGAGCGATGTCCATTCTTATTTTGCCCATCTCCACCATTTTTTTTGCAACAATGTCTATTTCTTCTCCTTTGGCACCAGCCATAACAGCTATGTTCTGAGCATGCAGCTTCATATGTCCAGCCTGTATGCCTTTAGTTGCTAAAGCACGCAAGGCGGCAAAATTTTGTGCTAAACCGACGGATGCCATGACCTCTGCAAGCTGGCTTGCTTTATCAATACCCATTATTTTTAATGATAGCCTTGCCATTGGATGGACTTTTGTTGCTCCTCCTATAATTCCAACAGCGAGAGGCATCTCAAGCTTTCCATATAGATTGCCGTCTTCTGTTTTCTTCCATGTTGTGAGTGGCTTATATCCATTTATGGCAGCATAGCTATGGGCTCCTGCTTCTATAGCACGCCAGTCGTTTCCAGTGGCTATAGCAACAGCATCAATTCCATTCATTATTCCTTTGTTATGTGTTGCTGCCCTGAATTTGTCAAGGAAGGCGAATTCATAAGCTTTTACAATTTTATCAACAACTTCTTCTCCTCCTATGGCTTCTTTTTTGTAAATTACTTCAGCCTTCGCCAGCCTGTGTATTGCGAGATTTGAAATTATACGAAGCAATGCCTTTCCTCCAGTTATTTTTTCCAGCAATGGAGCTACAGCTTCTGCCATTGTATTTACGGCATTGGCACCCATTGCATCTCTTACATCCACGAGTAGATGAACAACAAGCATATCATTGCTTAGCATTCTCGCCTCTATATCTTTAGTTCCTCCTCCAAGATTTACAAGTATTTTATCCTGGGCATTTGCAAGCTCTATTATGTCATTTTTTCTTTCCATGATTTTTTCCACTGCATCCTTCGAAGGATTGAGTATCTGGATTTGTCCAATCATTACAGGCTCACCTGCTTTTGCTTTGAAGCCATCTGGACGAGCCATTTTTGCAGCATTTGATGCTGCTGCCACAACAGATGTCTCCTCTATAGCCATTGGAACGAGCATTTCCTTTCCATTTATTATAAAGTTAGTTGCTATGCCCAATGGCAATTGCATGCTTGAAACAACATTTTCAATCATTCTATCTGCAATCTCAGCAGGCAATGCATGAAAAGATAGGAGCAATTTCTCTTCCTCATCGCTTAATCCAGCAAATTCTTTCACAATTCTTACACGCTCTTCAATTGGCATTTTATAAAAACCGGGTATTCGAGAAGATTTCATAATTCTAATTGCTGGCATATATTTAATTTTTATTTCAGTATCTCCGAAAGTTAGCCAAAATCATCATTGTTAGCATGGCTTTTGGCTAACAATGATTTGGAAAATCAGCAATTTTTATTATATGACATCACAAATCTGCTTAAAATCATACTTCATTATCTC
>JAGGYX010000223.1 GCA_021162305.1 Thermoplasmata archaeon
GTTTATTCCCTTTGGTGTTGCCCTATAATATCCATTTACAATGGTTATCATTCCATCATTTTTCATTTTCTTTATGTAATCAGAAACAGCCTGCTTTGTCACCCCAATTCGCTCTGCTATCTGGTCAAGCTTTGTATAGTTGCCTGTTGAAATTTCTATCAATATAAGCAATTTTTTTGATAGAATTTCCATAACCATATCAATTAAACATTGCGCAATTTTAATATTTTGGTAAAAATAAATAAAATAAAATGATTAAAAAATATGCTCATAAAGAATTTAAAAAATTGCCCAGAAATAATTGGCAATGATGGCTCGATTATAAGAGAAATTCTTAGTCCTTTGAGAGATAATGTTGCAGTAAATTTCAGTGTCGCTCATGCAAAAGTAATGCCTGGCGAAGCAACACTGCTGCATAAACTCAAAAGTTCTGAAATTTATTACATACTGGAAGGCGAGGGAGAGATGTATATTGATGGTGAAAAAGAAATAGTAAGGGAAGGGCATTTAATTTATATTCCTCCAAACTCAACCCAGAGGATAAAAAATATTGGAAAGAATGTGCTTTCCTTTCTATGCATCGTCGAACCTGCATGGCGAGAAGAAAATGAAGAAATTTTAAGCAAGTAATCTTTTCAATGGCTTTGCTAAATGGCGTCTCGCCACAACAGGAACTTCATAAAATGTTTGCTTTAGTTCCCTTCCAACTATAACATATTTCGCATCTTTTTCTCCCGCTTTTGTTCCACATTTTGGACAACGATATCCTTTTTCTCGTCCCATCGACTTCATATGCTTCCCGCATCTCGGGCAGCGAGGATTTTCAATCTTTTTATACACTTTTGCAAGCTTCTCAATTTTAATTTTCTCGATGTTTATTGTCATGGGCTTTTCTCTAACCCCTCCATATACAGTGATGACATCTCCTTTTCTCAGCCCTTTTATCACATTTCGAAATTGCTTCGTCGGCTCATAGGCGGCGCATTCAATTTCATCGCCATCATATATTGAAAAAATAACATGCCCACCTTTTATAACAAGAGGCTCTTTTTTTACAACGCCCCTAACAATAACAGATTCATATGGTCTAACATCCTTTATTTTTTTCTTCTGTAAATGCTCATCTGTTGCCTGATTTGTTTCAAATATTATCCATCTTTCTATAGCTGATGAAACAACCATACGCATAGCCTTTTTCAGCTCTTCTACATTTTCTCCCCTTATTCCATATATTACAGGTGAATTAGCATGGGGCATTATTGCAATATGTTTATTTTCATAATCATAATTATCAAAGCAAGTTTTGCATTCTTTATCCATTTTTATCACACTCTCCTCATCCACCCATTTTTCTTTTCCATAGGCAATGATTTCATATGTTCTATCATATGGTTTCCATGCTATGGCGGCGATGCTTCCAATAATGCCTCTTCCATTTTTATATGTCTTATATATGCAATTTTTTGCTTCTTTTCTTGCTTCTCCTATACTAACAATGCTTCTCACAGCCTTTTTATATAATGAATAGCTTGGCTTTGTTTTGCATATCACAAAAGCAGGATTTGTTTTCTCATCATGCATGAATGCATGCTTTTCCATTATTTTTTTTATTTCTCGAGAAACATTTTCAAATATATCTATTCCTTTTTCATAAGCAAAAATTTTTTTTCCAATGTATCCGACTTCAATTCTTTTTCCATATCCTCTACCAAAATGCAGTGCTATTGCTCCATTGCCACGGGTTTTCCATGGAATATTGGGATTTAGCCTCACGAGACGAGGAAATCCAATCAAATCATATTTTCTGCTTAGCTCTTTTATAATCTCTGTAGCAACATAAGTTGTGCATCCTCCTTGCATGGAATCAGTGTCATCTATTCCAATCCACATTAAATTTTTATATGATAAAGTAGTATATGAGTTTGATGAATAGAATAGAGCTACTCCTTGAAACCAGAAATTTGCTGGCGAGGGCAGGCTTCTACTGCAGCCAGATATGCAACATACGACCGAGTAGCTTTGACTTTGTTGCAAGAAAAGATAACCTCCTTTTCATAATAAAAGTGCTGAATAACGTTGATGCCATAAGTCAGGATGTTGCAAATGAATTGTTATCGGTGGCAAAATATCTTGAAGGTGTGCCAATTGTGATTGGTAGGAGAAGCTCATTTTCAATACTGGATGATGATGTTGTATATTTCCGCCATGGAGTGCCAATCATGACCTATGAAACACTTAAAAACTACCTCCAAGGCATGCCCCCTGTGATATGCGCCGCCCCAGGCGGCTTCTATGTAAACATAGATGGCGAGCAACTCCGTCAGATGAGGATGGAGCAGGGCATTTCAATAGGGCAGCTTGCCAGAGTTGCTGGGGTGTCGAGAAGGGCAATAAGGATGTATGAAGATGGCGAGAGAGCTACGATAGAGGTTGCTGAGAAAATGGCAGAATTTTTGGGAGACGATTTTATAAAACCAATTGATTTAATGAAAGTTGTTGAAAAGGAAGAAATAGAGATAAAGGAAATAGAGAATGAGATATTTTCAATACTTGAAGAAATAGGTGCCTTTGTTCTTCCCACTACAAGGAGTCCATTTCACGCAATTGGAGAAGTCATAAAAGAACGTTTTATAGTAGGTATAAATGAAAGGCGAATAAAAGAGAAGGCAAGGCTTGTTTTTAATTTATCAAAAGTGGTTGAAAAGCATTCTGTTCTTTTCCTTGAATCATGCACAAAGAAGAATATTGAAGGAGTCCCTGTTATTGAGAAAGACGAGTTAAAGAGGATAGACGAGCCAGAAAAATTGATAGAGCTTATTCTTGAGAGGAAATAATGAAAGTTGAATTAATAGCATATACTCCCGAGCCAGATATAACAGCTGCTGCAGCAGCAAAACTTACGCATTCTAAAAGTGATGCCAGTGAGCTATTGAAGGAAGATAGAGAGAAAATGAAGAAATTGCTTCGCATCGTCATAAAAATGGGACATACAAGTGTTGTTGAACATGCTTATTTTACTTTTGCAATATCTGGTGTATCCCGTGCTTTAACACATCAGCTTGTTCGTCATCGCATAGCATCTTATTCACAACAAAGTCAGAGATATGTTGAACAGGAGATGGAATATGTTACACCGCCATCAATATTAAAAAATGAGAAAATAAAGAAAAAGTATGATGAAATGATGAAAAAAATATGGGGATTGTACAATGAAATGAAAAAAGATGCGCCAATAGAAGATGCCCGCTATATTCTTCCCAATGCAACAACAAGCAAAATAATTGTTTCAATGAATGCACGCTCCTTGCTCAACTTTTTTGAGCTGCGTTGCTGCCTGCATGCTCAATGGGAGATAAGGAAGCTTGCATGGCGAATGCTGCATCTTGTTAAAAAAGTGGCTCCAACAATTTTTGAAGATGCTGGTCCACCTTGCAGAACGAGAGGCTACTGCCCGATGAATAAGAAGGATTGCATATGGTATCCCAAGTAAAAATTTTTATATAAAAATACAATGTTATTTTGAGGAGGTGGAAGCATGAAAAGGCTTTTGCTTCCTGCCGTTGCTTTTGTTGTGTTTTTGTTAGTGATAAATGTTGATGCACAGCAACAGTATGAAGAAGGGTATTATGAAGAAGGATTAGATGATGAAAAAGTGGAGGAGATGCTGGAAAACATTTTGGATAATGTAGATTCGCCAGCTCCTTCAAATTTCATGGGAAACCTTCTATATAGAACTAAATATGTCAATGACTGGGGAGGTGATTATTGGGATGATTTTGAGGCTAATCTAGTCATTAAAAAGAGTTGTGGAGGAAAAGTTAATGGAACTTACCAAGTATATGATGATACATTTCACGATTCATATACTTATGGACAATATATAGATGCTTTCATTACCATTTATCTTGACAATGAAATTCCTTCTGAAGGATGCAGACGGTCTTTTGAACATGATGTGAATGAAACAAAAAGTAAATATGATGTGTATCAGGAAAGCGAAAATCGACTTATTGCTTACTCCATAAATATTGGGGATTGGGAGGATAAAGATGCAGGTTTTGGGGAGATAGATAGACATTACGAAATATACTGCTTGGAGTATTTTTCCATAGAATATTATGAAGTTTATGTAAACGTTCATATCACTATAGATGTAGATGTTTCGAGCATAAGAGTGGAGACAGAATATGAGAAAAATATTGTATATGAAATAGACCCAGAAAGATGGATCATAAATGAGCTGGAATCGATCCAGCTATACTCTTCATTTACAGATGATTTGACAAATAATGTTAAAAATGCTTTACAGAATTTAATAAAGGAAGAAAAAGGGGAAGAAGAGCAGGAGGAACAACCTATTGGAAATCTTGCCATAAAATTGGAGTACTATTTCGATGCAGCAAATGGTAAACCATTAACTACAAATTGGCCTGATTATGTTGTCCAATGTGGAGGCAAGAAGTATTATATCAGTTGCAATATGACCGTCGAGCATCTTGCGACAGGTAAAAAAGAGTACATTGACGTTGGCTTCACAAGTGGAGAAATAAGTATGGATAAAGTTTTCAATGTTAGCCTAATAAACTCAACCGGGGATGGAAGATTTCGCATCACGCTTGATGTTTTTACAAGTGATACCGAGTATTTAGATAGAGTCAAAGATGATAGTTTCCTACCCAACAAAGCTGTCATAGAGTGCAATGTTGAGATCAGTAGCAAAGGAAATATAAGGAAGGTGACAATAACAAAAGCAAGGAACTGCTGGATTAAAGCTGATGATAAATGGGAAGTCCTGTGGAGCAAAAATGGATACAACCATAAAGATGGAACAAACGGATTTGCAATAAAGGTTAGAAGTGTTCTGGCATGGGAGGAGAGAGTAAAATATTACATCTACAAGTTCCTGCAGGAAAGCAACTTTTACAGCAATGTGAAAAATAGTAACAAATTTGATTTAACAAAGATAGAAAAGATACCAATTTACTATTTGAGAACAAAAACAGGTTATGACCCTTCTTTGAATGTAATAAATACGAGTAACTCGCCTGGCAATATTTATACATATAGCTCTGATGAATTTGATAGTTTATTCCACGAATTTGCCCATGCTATAAAGGAACATGCATATCATTTTGCCGATGATGATGTAGATGACTATCTCGGAGGGGGGCATGGGGGCACATGCAGCGTTTCAAACATTTACTTTGCTTTCGAAGAAGGGCATAGTGAATTCTTTGCTTCATTATTGGTTGATTATGTAAAAGAAAGAGGACTTATAGAGGAGCAATTTTTAGCTCCCACAGACTATTACGATGCACCATGTCACTTTGGCAAGAAAGGAGATAAAATTGAGGGAGCTGTAGCTGGTTTGCTTTTAAATGGTCTTTATTTGAATTATGTAAAGTATAAATACAAGGATAATCCACAGGCAAAAACATATGAAATTTTTGCAAGAGCTTGTGAGCTATGCCATAAATATCTAAAGCATTACCCATATTCAATACATGATGTAATTCCTTTCATCGTTGCCACTGAGCCAGAATGGAGTAATGAGCTATGCTATGTTGATTTAGTATGGAATGGAGGATATCAATGCAAAACCTCGATACATGGTAATTCATATGGTGGTAAAACAGATGGGCTGTATGGATATCCATTGCTTATAGCTGTAGAGCCATCATGGTTTACGAGTGTGGAAGTAAAAGTAGGTAATGTGCCTTATACAGTTGAAGAGCCAGATTATGGAGCAAGTGATGTTTCAGATGGAATGGCATGCTGTATTTTCATTGAGAAAAATACGGGGATAGAAGCTGATTTCAGCCAGGGAGATGGAGTCTATATGATTTTATATGATTTGAATGGAAATCCAATGGAGGAAATTCTTGCTATGCAGTATGGATGGTATGATGATGCAATAATTGAATTCGAGAAAGATGGAATAAAGGTTGTGCAGGGTAGCGTTATTGTTAAAAGTAATGCTGGAACAACATATAAAGCAGGAGATAAAATTAAAATTACTCCTCATAGTGAGTTTGTTTTAAGCTTTGATAATGAAACAGCATCGCTGTATGTAATGAATGGAAGCGTTGGCGTGGATAATGGAGTAAGCTATGAAGAGGTGAATAAAAATAAGAAAGCTGTTGTGACGGAGGAAAGCATAGATGTAAACAGTTATAAGGACAACGAGTTAAAAGACATATGGAATAATTTTGGAGATGCTATGGCGACGCTGGGCATAGAAAAAGAAGGTAAAGAAGGCAAGGGAGGTGGAGGAAAGCAGCCTGGATTTGAAATTGTCGCAATAGCTGTAGCAATAGCTACAATAATATGGCTTAAGAAAAGGAATAGATGATTCTCCTTTTTTATTTTTGAAATACATTACATTCAAAGTTTTTATATAGCTCGCGTATTGAAAAATGGCAATGCAAAAAAGAAGGTGTTTAACAAAATGCGAGGCAGAAACAAGCCCATATTATGGAAAAGAACCAAGAAAAAGGAGCATTGAAGAGCTTATAGAAAATGGTGTCGTTGCCATTGACAAACCAGCTGGACCAAGCAGCCATCAAGTTGCGAGCTGGGTTAGAGATATATTGCGTGTCAAAAAAGCAGGTCATGGAGGCACACTTGATCCAAATGTTACTGGTGTGCTCGTCGTTGCAATTGAAAATGCAACAAAAATAATAGGGCTAATGCACGGCGCAACAAAAGAATATGTTGGAGTGATGCATGTTGGCTGCGATGTCAGCCCAAAAAAAATTAAAGAGGTAGCAAGAAAATTTGTTGGCAAAATATGGCAGATGCCGCCCAGGGAGGCGGCGGTGAAGAGGCAGCTCCGCCAGCGCACCATATATTATCTGAATATTCTTGAAGTAGATGGGCGAGATATTCTATTTAAAGTTGGATGCGAGGGAGGAACATATATAAGGGTGCTGTGTAAGGATATTGGAAAAGCTCTTGGATGTAAGGCAGAGATGGAAGAATTGAGAAGGACGAAGAGCGGGCTATTTGAGGAAAAGCATGCTGTCATACTGCAGGATCTGCTCGACGCTTACATTTTCTGGAAGGAAGAGGGGGAGGGAAAATTTTTAAGGAAATATATTCATCCTTTAGAGGATGCAGTAGATTTGCCTTCCGTGGTCATAAAAGATTCAGCTGTCGATGCCATATGCCATGGTGCAAATGTTGCATTGCCTGGCATAGCAAAAGTTGAAACGGGAATAAAAAAGGGGAGCTTGGTCATAGTAAAAACTTTAAAGGGCGAGGCAGTTGCAATTGGAAAGGCTTTAATGAATACCAGAGAAATAATGGAAAATGATAAAGGTATCGCCGTGGATACAGAAAGAGTAATAATGAAGGCTGGCACTTATCCAAAAATGTGGAAAAGCTGAGGTAGCCTAGCCCGGGAAGGCGCAGGCCTGGAGAGCCTGTGGGGCTTTGCCCCTCGGGGGTTCAAATCCCCCCCTCAGCGCTTTTTTACCATTAATTTTTATCATTGCACCATTTTCTATAAATAGTATAGCAAATATACCATCATGGCATCTATATTTATAACACGACGCCTCCCTGACATTGCCATAAAAATGCTTGAAGAAGAGCATGATTTGCAAATATATGATGGAGATGCTCCTCCAAGCAAAGAAGAAATTATTGCTGGCGTAAAGGAGAAAGATGCTTTGATTTGCCTTTTAACTGATCCAATAGACAAAGAAGTTATCGATGCCTCGCCTTCATTAAAAATCATAGCAAATTATGCAGTTGGTTATGATAATATTGACGTAGAATATGCAACAAAGAAGGGCATAGTTGTAACAAACACGCCAGGCGTTCTTACTGAAACAGTTGCAGATTTAACATGGGCTTTGATGCTTTCAATAGCAAGGCGTATATGCGAGGGCGATGAGTTTATGAGACAGGGAAAATTCAAGGGATGGGCTCCATTGCTTATGCTTGGTGGCGATATTTATGGCAAAACCCTTGGCATAGTAGGGGCTGGAAGAATAGGAAAAGCTGTTGCTGCCCGTGCTAAAGGATTCAATATGCATGTAATATATTATAGCAGACATAGAAATGAAGAAATGGAAAAAGAATGTAATGCCTCATATGTAAGCTTTGATGAATTGCTTCGCCAAGCAGACTTCATTTCCCTGCATGTTCCTTTAACGAAAGAAACATATCACATGATTGGCTGGGAAGAGCTGAATAGAATGAAACCAACAGCATATCTTATAAACACGGCGAGAGGAAAATGTGTTGACGAGGAAGCATTATATAAAGCATTGAAACAGGGCATAATAGCGGGCGCCGCCCTCGATGTTTTTGAGCATGAGCCGAGCGTGCATGATGGTTTGAAAAAACTAAAAAATGTTGTTATCACGCCCCATATCGGCTCTGCATCGCTGGAAACAAGAACTAAAATGGCAGAGATGGTAGCTAAAAATGTTTTGGCTGTATTGAATGGAAAGAAAGCACCCAATTGTGTTAATAACGAGGTATACAAAAGAATGGGAAAATGAAAGTTAAATTTTTGATACTGGTTACAATACTTATAGCTGGCTGCCTCATCACACCATACAGACATGGATTTGATGAAAATGATGTTGTAGCTCCAGCACCATATCATGTTGAATGGCAGGAAAAGCCTAAGGCGAGTGCTTTAATTTCGCCTGGCTATAATTATGAATTGAATCTTACAATACCTCCCTTTTATCCAAATTATTGGGATGCCATAGGGATAAAAGTAAAGAATACAGGAAATACAAATCTTTTCATTTACAACATCGAAATAGACATAGGCGGAAAAAAATACATTCAATGGGATGGAAAGGATGGAAAGGAAATAAAGCCTGGAGATGAAAAAAGCTTTGTTGCAACATTTAAGGTTTCTTCACCTGGAAAATACAAATATAGAATAGGAGTGTATCTGATGGCTGGCTCAAGGAAATGGCATGATTATGGATGCAAATATACACAGGAATATGAATTGAATGTAGTTGAATATGACATTCCAACTCACTATAAAATCCATAAAAATTATTACACCTATTTCGACAAAATAAAAAAGCTTGTTGACCCCTATGATGATGCGGTGAAACGAAAAGCAAATATTGCAAGCAGCGGTTATGGCTCTGGCTACAACATTGCAAAAGTATGTGCAATATTTGATTATCTCTATTCCCTTCGCGATACAAAATATGTTAATGACCCCGATGATAAGGATATATGGAATAGTCCATCCATAGCTTTGATGCAGGGCGGTGACTGCGAGGAATTTGCAATGGCTATGGCAGCCATGACGATGGCAGAAGGCGGCACAGCTCGCATTTATTTAACTGATAACCATGCATTTGCTGCCATATATATTGGAAAAGATTTAAGCATCCTCAATAGCATTGATTCCTATTATCATGCAAATTTAAGTTATGCTTTATTTGAAGATAATTTTGGCTACTGGATTGTTGCAGATATGCTTTCTTCATTCTATCTCGGTTGCCTTCCTGTTGGTGGCTATGCTTTGGAAGGGAAAGGAAGAATTTATCAATGGAGCATTGAAAC
>JAGGYX010000124.1 GCA_021162305.1 Thermoplasmata archaeon
ATAAATGACCCAGCATGGATTGAAGATGATTTTAATGGTTCAATAGCAGCGAATATGAGCAATGTTGCAACTATGAAAGTAAAGCTTGAATTGCATTGCAATGGCAAACAGGAAGGAAAATGGAGTCAGATTGCATTTGATAATGTAAAGGTGAGAAAATATTATTACGAGGAGCCGAGCTATTACATTGGAACATAGCAATACAATATTTTTACACTTCAAATATTTATATTCCTTTCCTTTTTCTTTTGATGGATGACATAGACAGATTCCTTAAGGAGGATTTGGATGAAAAGGGGGACATAACATCAGAAGCAATTCTCGGCGATGAGAAAGCAAAAGCATATATAGTGGCTAAGGAGCAATGCATTCTGGCAGGAGTGAAAGAGGCAATAGAAACCTTCAAAAGAATGGGAGCCATTGCAAAACCTTTGAAAAAAGATGGAGATGAAACAAAAGCAAACGAAAAAATAATGGAAATAGAAGGAAAGTTAAAAGCCATTCTCGCTGCTGAAAGACTTGCTTTGAATTTTTTGGCGAGAATGAGTGGAATAGCAAGCCTGACATACGAGCTGACAAAAATATGCAGAAGAAAGAATCCAAATGTAAGGATTGCCGCTACTCGCAAGACCACGCCTGGCTTCAGAAAATATGAAAAAAAGGCTGTTGCCATAGGCGGTGGATATCCGCATAGAATGGGCTTATATGATGGCATTTTAATAAAAGATAATCATCTTGCATGCGTCTCTATAAGAGAGGCAATAAGAAAGGCGCGCCGCCTCGGGCTGCCTGTGGAGGTGGAAGTGGAAAGTATAGAAGACGCCGTTATAGCCGCCGAGGAGGGGGCAGATGTCATCATGTTTGATAACATGAAACCAGCTCAAGCTGTTATTGCAGCAAGTAAAGTAAGGCAGATAAAACCAGATGTTAAAATTGAAGTATCTGGAGGTATTACACCTGATAACATAACAAACTATACATTTGCAGACATAATATCACTTGGCATGCTAACACATTCTGTGAAAAGCAAGGATTTTTCTTTGGAGATAGAAGAAATAAGATGATGACAAAAATCGAAGGCAAAGCGAAACATTTTTCATTAATCTTAAAAACAACATAACATTACATTTTCATGCTGTTTCGAGAATTCGTTAATAAGCTGGATAAGGAGGGCAAATTAATTAGAATAAAGAAAGAAGTAAGCATAGAATATGAAATTGCCACCATAATGAAAATGCTTGATGGAAATGCGATTCTTTTTGAAAATGTTGCTGGCTATGATATGCCTGTCGTTGCAAACATTTTTTCTACTCGCAGCCTGATAACAGAAGCATTGGGCATAGATGAAAAAGAAATAATCAAAAAGATAGCTCATGCTATCGACAATCCAGTTGAACCAAGCGTTAAGAAAGCAGAAGGATATAAAAGGCTGAATAATTTAAATGATATCCCAATACTAAAATATTATCCTCAGGACGGAGGAAAATATATTGCTTCTGCCATTGTTGTGGCAAGTGATGAAGAATATGGATTGAATGCTTCATACCATAGAATGATGGTAATAGATGAGAATAAAATTGTTATGCGCATCCTTCCGAGAGATTTTCATAAATATATTGAGCATGGATTAAAAAAATTTGCAATTGCAATAGGAAATCCGGCAAGCGTTGCGCTGGCGGCTGCCATTTCTCCGCCAACAAATGTAAATGAACTTGCAATAGCAAATGCTTTATCATCCATTCAGCTTATAGAGCTCGATGGCTATATTGTTCCAGAGGCAGAGATAATAATGATAGCTTCTCTTACTGAAGAAATGCATGATGAGGGTCCATTTCTGGATTTAACAGAGACCTTCGACATTGTAAGGAAGCAGAGGGTAGCTAAAATTGAAAAAATATATGCAAAAGAGCGGCCATACTATCATGCTTTGTTGCCAGGCGGTTTAGAGCATAAGACGCTAATGGGAATGCCTCGTGAGCCAACTATATACTATGAGGTTGCAAAGGTTTGCGATGTTGTCGATGTTTATATAACGCCTGGAGGCTGTTCATGGCTGCATGGTGTCGTAAGCATAAGAAAGCATGGAGAGGATGACGGAAAAAAAGCTATAGAAGCTGCTTTTCGAGGCCACAAATCAATGAAGCATGTTTTTGTTGTT
The DNA here is from genome assembly GCA_021162305.1 of Thermoplasmata archaeon. GTDB lineage: Archaea > Thermoplasmatota > E2 > UBA202 > JdFR-43 > JAGGXW01. The sequence goes on from JAGGYX010000124.1 coordinate 2,159, forward strand.
GACGATGATATTGATGTTAGAGATGCAAGTCAGATAGAATGGGCTATGGCAACTCGCTTTCAGGCAAGCAAGGATATGGTAATAAAACATGAGAAAGGCTCCTCGCTTGACCCTTCAGCAGATCCAATAACGAGAGAAACAACAAAAGTTGGTTTTGATCTGACGATTCCATGGGGAAAAGATAAAAGCAAATTCACAAAGCCTGACTTGCCAATGAAGCTGAACTTAGATGACTACATATAGGCATTTCTATGTTAAATCCCGTGCAAAAACATCGCCAGATATAAATCTAAAAGATTTGCCAGGCTCGGCAGGCAGGCTTGATATTGTGGCGAGATGTATCAACGCCGCATTCTGGCTTTCTTATGGCATAAGAAAAAATGTCGTCTTTCATACGATTTTGCATGGCGAGCCAAATGCTCCCATATATATCAGGCTTGAGGGAGAAAAATTGAGGAAAGTTTCTCCAGATGAAAGAAGTATAGCAATCTTCATTGGCAAGGCATTGAAAAAATTTGATAGTAGCAAAGAAATTGAATCAACGCCTGGCATTTTTGTAGCGAGAAAAAGCTTTGAAGAATTGCTTGAGGAAAATAGAGATAAGAATTTTTATTTGCTTGATGAAAATGGTGAAGACATATCAAATGTTGAGATAAAAACCCCATTTTTTTTACTTGGAGATAATGTGGATATGCCACCAGAAGAAAAAAAGCTGGCTTTGGATTATGGAGCAAAATTGGTATCTCTGGATAAAAAAAGTTATCTAAGCAGCCATTGCATCGCCATATTAAACTGGTGGATAGATAAAAATGAGCAGGAAAATAGCATATCTTAGGAATTTTCTTCCTTTAATTGGCTTAACTTTATTTGCCTATATAATATGGAGAGCAGGCATTCATAATATTCTCAAAGTTCTTATAAAAATGAATTCATTTTATTTATTTCTGGCATTCATTATTTTTATTCCCCGCATTTTCATCAGCACATATAAATGGCAAATGATAGCTAAAAAGCAGGGTATAGATGTGGATTTGCTTTATATGGTAAAAATAAATCTGATTGGGCTTTTTTATGGAACAATAACTCCTCTCTGGATTGGTGATGCCATCAGAATATTTTATCTCAAAGAAAAAAGTAAAAAGAGTATGGGAAAATGCATGTCAAATTTTGTGATAGACCAGCTTATTGAGTTTTTTTCGTTGTTCATTCTTGCAATAATAGGGAGTGTTCTGCTTATAAATATATTCCCTAAACTTTTTACCACTCTTCTTGTGATTTTTGTAACAATACTGGCTATTGTTCTGCTTCTAAAAAATGGAAAAATAGGCAGAAAATTTTTCAGCTTGGTTTATGGCTTTATACTTCCTCAAAAGTTTAGAAACAAAATTAAAGATTATTCAAACGAATTCTATAAGGATATGCCCTCTCTTAAATTTCTTATGATTCCATTGCTAATTGAAATATTCAGTTATTCCCTGTTTTTTCTCCAGATATATATTGTAGCCATAGCATTGCATATATATGCTCCTTTAACCGCATTCCTTTTCATATATCCAGTAGCTTCTTTAATCGGACAGATACCAATAACAATCTCCGGATTTGGAACCAGAGAAAGTGCACTGATAAAATTATTCTCGATATATGAAATAGATGCAAGTAAAATTGTTGCATTATCTCTTACAAGCTATGTTATAACATTTTTAATCCCTGCTTTAATTGGAATGTATTATTCATTCAGAATTAAACTTAAATTTGAATAAAAAAAGAGGAAAGAGGTTAGCTCAATCCCATTATAAATGGTCCTATTGCCATTCCTTTTGCTGTGCTTGTTATTCCATCAACGCTTACAGTTATTGTAACCGGTCCAATTCCAAATACAAAGCCTGGTCCAATAGTTACGCTCTCACCTGGGGAAAGAGTGTCTATTGTCCCCTCAGTATGCTTGCCAACAAATACCATTCCGGATAAATCCACACTCCACTCCAGATTTTGGGCTTCAACTATTCCCTCATTTGATACAGTTGCTTTAACTCCAAAGCCTCCAGATATCTCAATGTTTATTATTGGAGCTGGCAATGGCGAGTAATATATGTCTTCATTTCCATTTCTTGTATCAACCCATACAATTCCAGCAGTCGATATGTCAACTGCTCCCGGCTCATCAACAACACTTCCATCAACATCATTAACTTTTATTGGTTCATCCCATGTTGCTCCGTAGCCATCAGATTTTGTGAAATACAAATCATTGTTTCTGACAAAAGCACAAAGCACCGTGGAACCACTCATAAATATTTCTGGGCTCTTTTCATCCACTTGTGGGAGCGATGGTAGCTTGCTTTCATGCCATGTTGCTCCTTCATCTGTTGTATACTTGCAAACCAAATCAAAATCGCCATAAGCGTTCTCATTTGACATATATACTACGCAAACACTTTCGCCGCTTGCCGCCATCGCAGGGTCCTTATAATCCGCCAGCTCGCTTCCTATTTCCACATCGTCCCAGAAGTGGCAATCTGATTGCTGCTCTGGGTCACCCCATTTTATGAGTAAATTCTCTTTTCCGGTTGTTTCATTTGGAAAATCGAATGCCATCCAGTAAAGGGTTTTTGTAACAGCAACCTCATTGTTATAGCCGATAGGATAGTCTTCATCACCTGTTATGCCTCCATTGGCAAATCCTCCAGAGAACCAGAATATCTGGCAGGAGCTTGGCAAATCATAGCCAGCATATATTATGTGTCCAACATGTCCAACTGCAAATCTACTGGAATCGTAGGCAGCTATTGTAAATGTATTTCTATCATAATCCCATCCACTTGCATCGTAATAATGTATTTCTCCTTCATAGCCTTCTGATGTCGATGAATCTGTAATATTTATGAAGAATATTCTTTCCAGAACCTCATCATTCCATGCCCCGTATATGGATTTTCCGCCAGGTGGCATACAAAGCACAGGCCAGTTTTGCAAGCCCGTATTCATGTCACCAATTTCAGTATTTGTATTCCATATCTCTGACCATGTATTTCCATTGTCTGTGGAACGCATGAAATATACATGTCCTTCAAAAGTGCTTACTTCTCTATCAAAAGCCGCCACGATACTTCCATCCGGAGCTTTCGCAATTGTTGGGTGCCTCTCATCGAGCGGGTCACTTGAAACTCTGACATTTCCATCCAGCAAAGGACTTGTTATTTCTTCAGGGGAGATATTCATTCTTATTTTAACTGTCTCTCCACTTTTATTCACTGATATGGCACTCGCTGTAGTCAGTAGCATAATACCAACCAAAAATATTCCCATACCTTTTATTTTTCCCTTATTCATTTTTTGCCTCCAAATTTATATAAGGTAAAATTTAAATATTTATCGCTGCTAACAGTATCTCCGAAAGTTAGCCAAAATCATCATTGTTAGCATGGCTTTTGGCTAACAATGATTTGGAAAATCGGCAATTTTTATTATATGACATCACAAATCTGCTTAAAATCATACTTCATTATCTC
>JAGGYX010000037.1 GCA_021162305.1 Thermoplasmata archaeon
ATTACATGAACCACTGCTTCTTCCAGTGAAAGAAGCTGGATAAATAAATCAAAAAACATCAATCCATGTGCTTTATTAGTGGAAACCATATTTTTCTATTAACCAGAATTACTGACACAATTTTTTTTCAGTAGAAAATGGTGACAAAATTGGCTTTTGCTGGGGTTAAAAACCCCTCATCTTATCATTAATCTTTATTTTTTAATCATTTAAACGGACAACGCCTTCGCAATGTAACATAAATTATTTTTACATGCATGCCTATATTCCCATGAAATTCATTGCATTGCTGACAGTTTTGCTCATTGTTTTCTCGAGTTTCAATTTTGCTCAACCTGAAGAAAAAGCTATCATTTTTGTATATGATGGAGATGCCTTTTATTCTTTAATTGCAACATCCCTTTCATTTCATCTGGGAAAACAACCGATATTACTTTTCAAAAACGAAACAAAAAGGCACGAAAGATTCATTAGAATGTATGGGGCAAATGAATTCATTTCAATTGGAGGAAAAATAGACCTGCAAGCTCAGCAATTTTTGGGGGATGCACCAAACATTTCAATAGAAATTGCAAGAAAATTTTATGGAAAGGCAGACTATGCTGTTGTTCTGCCTTACAATGATTATGCTCTATCTTTAATTGCAACACCAATTGCATGCTATTTAGATGCTCCACTGCTTATATATAAAAACAATTCAGATGAAATAGAAGAGGTTTGCAATGAGCTAAACGCAAAAATAATTTCAATAGGAAATGTTAGCATATCTGCTTACATGCATTTAAAAAATGAAAAAGAGGTATATGATTATATAAAATCAATTCATGATATAGAATATATTGCAATAGCAAATCCAAATGATGCAGTCAAACCAGATGTTATTGAAAAAAAAGAGATAGAAAAAGAAGCAAACATAACAAATTTAAAGATATTCTTTTTTATCCCTTTCAATTTGTTCGGGAGCGATGGAAAGAGCTTTTATATAAATGTTCCAGATGGAATATGGCATATAGAAGCAAATATAAGCTCAAGCCAAGGAATCATATATGCAAGCCTGTATGATGAAAATGGAAAGCTTATAGCTTATTCAAATAGTATGGCTTGCGGGGAAAGAAAATGTTATTTTGATGCATTGTCCATAAATCATGCTGGAAAATATAGGCTCTCTATAATAATAAAAAACGGAATAGAAGGGGGTTATTTTATCCCGCATGGCTTCTCTTTTGTCAATGCTGGCGTAAAAGCGAGAATAGTTATGGAGCGAGTTTCATCACCCCGCCTTCCATTGCTTCATATTTCAAAACTTGCCCCATTTCTTGCATGCAGCCACAATGGAATGGTCTTTGCAACCAAAAATGATGTAAGCAAGGCATACCGTGCCGGCATGGCGGGCGGCGGCTGGAACAATGCTGCTCTGCATCCCTTCATAAACAAGATTGTGAATGAAACAGTGGAAAAATTGCAGGATTTTGTGAATGGCACGCATGCCAGATGGCTTGCCATAGTTGGCGACAGCAATATGTTGCCCATGTATTATTATAGCTCGTCAAACAATGATAGCTCAGTTGGGCTTGGAATTCCTTCCGATAATCCATATTCATTGAACTTTAGCATGGCTATAGGGAGAATAATCGCTTTTGATGACATAGATGCAAGTTTGTTGATAGCGAGAAGTGTATTTTATAATGATATTGCCCATGGCGCATGGAGGAAAAGATTTGTATTCATATTTGGTGAGGGATTTGGGGAAACTGGCGGGATATTCCATCAGTTGCCTTATTCAAAAATTGTAAAAAGCATGGGATTCGATGTTTCAATATATGGCGATTTCAGAAACGACAGGCATAGCTTGGAAAAAAATAATGCATTCAATGCAAGTTATATTGAATACGAAGGTCATGGAGACTGGTTCTGGATGTTTTCAAATATCTATACAAATTATTACAGCAATGTCGATACAGCACATGCAAAAAATTATGAAATGAATCCGAGCATTGTTCTAACAGCAGCCTGCCTGACGGCAAGAATAGATGGCATCCCATTAAATGAAAATATTGGTCTGGCTTTTATTCATGCTGGGGCAGTTGCATTTATAGGCGCTACAAGAGAAACAGGCAAGGAGGCAAAACTTGACTGGATTGAAGATAATTTAATTAAAAATGATACAAGTATTGGCGAAGCATTCATTCTATCTAAATTACATGAGAAAATGCCAACAAAAGCAGCAAGAGTTTTGTATGGTGACCCTGCTTTAAATCCGTGGGAGCCAAAATGAAAGCTTTGATAATATACATGTCAGTTCATCACAAAAATACTGAAAAGATTGCTATGGAAATGGCAGAAGTTTTGGATGCAGACTTAATGAAAGCATATGAGGCGAATGAAAAAGATATTTCCAGATATGATTTAATTGGTTTTGGCTCAGGAATCTATTTTTTCAGGCATCATAGAAAATTGTTAGAATTCGCCGAGAAATTAGTTGCGAAGAAAAAGAAGGCGTTCATATTTTCTACATATGGCGGAGGCTCTCCAAAAATATATCATAAACTTTTGAGAAAAAAATTGGCAAAGAAAGGGTTTAGAATAATTGGAGAATTTTCGTGCAAGGGATATGACACATTTGGACCATTAAAATTCATAGGAGGTATAAATAAAGGAAAACCTGATGAAAAGGATTTAAAGAGAGCGAGAGAGTTTGCAAAAACATTGATTAATTCAAGCCATTCTTCCAAATATGAGAAAAATTAAGTATTCCTTTCTTCATTAGATTGTGCATAAATTAGCGAGAAAAAGGATTGCTGAAAAAAGAATAAAAAGACTATTCAAAGAAGCTGAAAAAAGAGCAAGGCAAGAAAGGCTGGAGCTTTCAAACAGATATGTCGAGATTGCAAGAAAAATATCAATGAAATATCTGGTGAGAATACCAAAAGAATTCAGGATGAAATATTGTAAAAAATGTGGTTCATATCTCGTGCCTGGTAAAAATTGCAGGATTAGATTGCAGAAACATAAGGTCGTCATAACATGTTTAAATTGTGGAGAGGTAAAAAGATATCCATACATAAGAGAAATAAAAGAAAGGAGAAAGATTTAATATAGCTTTTTAATTTTATAATAATGAAAAAATTGGTTGTTGTTGCCATATCAATGCTTCTTCTGCCCATTTTTATGCCACATGCTATGGCAGAAAAAAGCAATGATTCATGGGTGAGGATTGTTCAACCCCAAAGCGGTGTTTATATAGATGGAAAAAAGATAATGAATTGTCGAAGTTATATATTCATTGGAATGGATTTCGTGAATGTTAATGTTGAGACAAGCCAGAATATTTTTACAGTCTATATTGCAATATTTGACGTAATGAAGAAAGATACCATCGATAGCATATGGGATTATGATAAAAGTGATGGCTTTTCTTACAATTTTAGCGGGCTTAAATCAGGCATATATGGCATAGCCGCCGTCGGAGCTGCTCTCGATATAAATGAGCCCATCGCCTTCGACTGGATAATGCCTGTGGTTATAATCCATGCATAGTCTAAAGGAACTGGAAGAAAGGATTAAAGAATGCAGGAAATGTCGATTGTGGAAAAGTAGAAAAAATCCTGTTGCTGGCGAGGGGAGCGAGAAAGCAAGAATAATGTTTGTTGGAGAAGCCCCTGGAAAAAACGAAGATGAGCAAGGAAGACCGTTTGTTGGAAAAGCGGGGCAATTTTTAAATAAAACTTTAAATGAAAATGGAATTGAAAGGAGCAGTGTGTATATAACAAATGTTGTAAAATGTCGCCCTCCCAACAATAGAGACCCCTTGCCAGATGAAATAAATGCTTGCAGTCCTTATTTAGAAATGCAGATTGAAATAATAAAACCCGAGATAATAGTTGCACTTGGAAGATTTGCTTCATACTTCATTCTTTCCCTATATGGGTTTAAACCCCGCCCGATTTCGGAAATACATGGAAAAATTTTTTCCTCCCCCATTAATGGAATTAAAATAATACCAATGTATCATCCTGCTGCGTGCATATACAATCCTGCTTTGAAAAATGTTTTCAGAAAAGAAATAGCAATGTTAGCAAAATTATAGCAAAATGTTTGTAAATAATATAAAGATATAAATACCAAAAAAATTTAATAAATTAATGAAAAAACTGCTGAGAGAAGAGGAGAAAGAAGAAAGAAGAAAAGCCTCATTTTTAATTAGGAAACATGGTGTGGATGAGTTATTTGCGATTCGTAAGAAAATAATAGAGGAATTAAAAAATATTCATGAAATGGAGGAAAAATTTAGAGCAAAAGAAGTGCTATCAAAAATAAAGAGAGGCGAGGACACAGAAAAATTGTTTGAAGAATATAAAGAATTCGTTGATCTATCACCTCCTTCAAATGAAAATATTGAAGTTATAGAGGTTCATCCTGTAACGAAACCATTTTCATATGTTAGAATTTTATATGATAGTGAAAACCATGAGCATATCTACGAAGTTTTAGAACCTGCTCTTTCAATGGAAGAAAGAAAACTTCTGGATTTTTTAAAAGATACACTGATAAAAACAATGGATATAGAGTTGACAGAATTTAATGAAGATGAAGCAAGAGAGTTTTTAAGGAAAAATGTTGACAGAATATTAAAGGATTATGGCGTTGCAATAGATGATATCACAAGAGAAAAGATAATGTATTATATAATAAGAGATTTCTTGGGATATGGAAAAATAGATGTTTTGATGCGCGACCCAATGATAGAAGACATTTCATGCGATGCTGCAGGAGTGCCCATCTTCATATATCACCGCAACTATGAATCAATAAAAACAAATATTATGTTTCAGGATGACGATGAGCTTGATTCTTTTGTTATACAGCTTGCCCAAAAATGCGGACGCCACATATCCATAGCTCGCCCTTTGCTTGATGCCACCATGCCAGATGGCTCAAGATTGCAGGCTTCTTTATCGAGAGAAGTTTCTGCAATGGGTTCCAATTTCACTGTAAGAAGATTTAGAGAAGAGCCTTTTACGCCCACCCATCTGGCAGAGTATGGAACAATCTCACCCGAGGTGGCAGCCTATTTCTGGATGGCTATCGAGCATGGCGCATCTGCCATCATAGCGGGAGGAACTGCTTCAGGAAAAACAACAACGCTAAATGCATTGAGTCTTTTCATTCCACCTCAAATGAAAATAATCTCTATAGAAGATACAAGAGAAATAAATTTACCGCATCCAAACTGGATTGCTTCTGTTACGAGAGAAACAACGGCTGAAGCTGAGGAAAGCAGAATAGGAATGTTTGAACTGCTCAAAGCAGCTTTGAGGCAGCGCCCCGAGTATATCCTTGTGGGAGAAATCAGGGGAGAGGAAGCTGTTGTATTGTTTCAGGCAATGGCAACAGGTCATACTGTTTATTCTACAATGCATGCAGATTCCATATTCTCAGTTGTTCATAGACTGGAAGGAGACCCCATAAACATACCTCGTATCCAGCTTCAAGCTCTGGATATAGTTGTTATACAGGGATTAATGAGAATAGGGAGGAAAAGAGTGAGAAGAATAAAGGAAATTGTTGAAGTAGTTGGTTTGGACCCCACAACAGATGATATTTTAACAAATGAAGTATTCAGGTGGAATCCAAGGAAAGATAGCTTTGAATATTTTGGTAAAGGACGTGTTATGGACAGAATAGCTGAATATCGTAATTGGACAGATAAAGAGTTGAATGAAGAATTCAATAATAGGGTTGATGTAATAAAATGGATGATAAAAAACAAGGTGGAGCATTATGTTGATGTTGGAAATATAATAGCCGCATATTATAAAGACCCTGAAAAGGTATTGGAGAGGATAAGAGAAAATGCTGACAAAATATCAGAGCCTGTGCTATAAAATATTTGGCAAGAGAGCTGCGAAATCCTCTCAAATCAATTACATAAAAAGAAGTTTGGAAAGAGCATTTATAGAGGTTAGACCAGAAGCATATATTTCATTTGCCTGGATGAATGGGATAATGGGGGCTATAGCAGGCATGGGTTTGATAATATTATATGCAATGCTTCCTTCATTCGGCATTATTCTCCCTCCAAAATTGCTTGCAATTATAATACCCTCGCCCATACTTCTGGGGGCAATGGCATATTTCATAACCCTTATGATTCCTGAAACAAAAGCAAACTCCAGGAAAAAAGATATAGAGAATAAGCTTCCTTACGCCCTCAATTTTATAGCTGCTTTATCTACGGCTGGAATCACC
>JAGGYX010000202.1 GCA_021162305.1 Thermoplasmata archaeon
CCATAATAATAATAGTAGGGTTTTCCGTTTATTATATTATTCTCTATTTTATGATTGAAATCCTTCAAACTATTGTCAGCATTTGAAAAATAAATGCTATCATTGATGAAATCATTATCTGTAATAACCATGTTTTGTGCATCCAAAAGAAAAATTCCATAACCTGTTTTGCTGTTTATTGTATTGTTTTTGATGACATTATCATGTGAGGATATTATATCAATTCCGCCCCCATTTGAAATTATTTCACATTTTTCTATTACATTTTTTGTTGAACCATAGAGAGCTATTGCATTTCCCTCATTAAAACATAAGCTATTGTTTCTTATGAGATTCTCCTCGGAGAAATATAGAATTAAAGCATGTTCATTTCCACATATTTTGCAATTTTCTAATATGTTATATGAGGAAGAAATTTTCACGCCAGCGCTGCCATTTGTTATATTCAATCCTCTCAGTTCAACATAGTTGGCTGATATGTTTACAACCTCTTTTCCGCACCCATTTATTATTGTTTTTTCTCTGCTTTCCCCTATTAATATAATAGATTTGTCTATCACTAAATTTTCTTTATATGTACCGTTATAAACAAAAATTGTATCTCCACTATTTGCTTCATTTATTGCATTTTGTATGCTGGAATAATTTCCGTCTCCGCCGCCTCCCACATATAATGTTCTATGCGTATTTTCAGAAATTCCTCCACCGATGTTAGCAAAATAAAATAGCACAAAGAAGGCAAATGACATTGTCCATATCAAAAATATAATTTTATAGTTATTTTTCATATGCCACCCTTAGAATTCTCATTCCCTTTTCAGATAATTTATAATATGAAAAATCCATCTATTTTTAGCTCTTCTACCCGCCCCAGTTCCATCAATGATTTTGATTTTTTGTATCTCTTTCCCATTCCTTTTAATGCACCCAATACATTTGATGCATCTATTTTTATATGTTTTGAAATTTCAGAGAGATAGGACGGTTGGGGATAAATTTTGTATAAATACAGCAGAACCTTTTTTCTCACCATGCTCTTTCGAGGAGAGCGGATAATCATAGATACATATACCAAATTTGATTGCCCATGGAAAACATTATCTACCCTCTCCATCATCTATAAAAATAAATATAGCCATTTATAATATTTGTCCTCAGCTATAGCATGGCTGTTATAACAAATCCATGATGCTCGTAAAAGCCTATAGCAGTGATACTGCTTCCATAAAAACTTCCGTGCATTTTTCCAAGCAAATACGGCTTGCCAAAATTTTTTATTCCAAGAACGTAAGCTTTTTTCATTTCAACATATAAATCAATTTTTTTGTCTTGCGAAAAGATATGGATCAAAGACGGCTTTATGAACCCTTTTATAAAAATCCATTTTTCATAAGACAGGCTTATGTTGTATTGTCTGACCATGCTCTCATTCACAAAATACAGCCCACCTATGTCATTAGCAATTCCATATATGATTGAGCTATTTCCATTGCAAAATTCTCCCCAGTCCCATTTTAGTTGCATTGCTTTGGCAATTCCCCAGTTATGGTCATGATATGCCATGCCTTTGAATTTGCATTTTCCGCCATTGGTCTCAATCGTTACACTTGCATTTCCGTATGGCATTGCAACATACCATGCCATCCATTGCCATTTATCAAGCATGGTTGGCACACCTCCAAAAGGAATTCCTCTGCTTTCCATTTTTGCAACTATTTCAATATTTCTTGCTTTATAATTTATGATATATTTATTCCCCGTTTTATACGCCCTGTTTCCAGCTACTGTTATATTAAATTTTTCGTAATCTAAACTGTAATCTATGAATGGATAACTTGTTATGCTCACAATGCTCTCATTTCCATTAAAAAAGGCTGTTACTATTCCCACTACGGATTTAGTTGGCTTATTCAAATTACCAAATGTAAAGAAGTAAAGCAACAATGCTTTACTTCCATTTTTAACATTGAAATACCACCACTCATACCAGTGCTTTATATGGCTATCATTTTGATAATATCTGAAATGTGCTGCGTCATTATCATCATGCATGCAGGCAAAAGTATGGAAGAATGATTCAAAATAAAAATTTTCAGTATACTCATACTCGGCGGAAAGAGGAAGAGAAATAAGAAGCAAAAGGATTAAAAATTTCTTCATTCCATGAACTCTTCTATTTCAAGCTCTTCAAGTTTGCTTCTCTTTGGCACGCCTCTTTTATCCCATCCTCTTGCTTTGAAATAATCCTCCAGCATTTCCTTCTCTTCTTCCTTGCTTATATAACTTCCCTTCGCTGCTCCTTCCGGAATTGGCACCCTGAATTTTTCAGGCAGCTTTACATCTTCTCGTTTCCAGCCAGCTTTTATGTTGAATATATGTTTTAAATTATGGATGCGTTCTCCAATTTTAAGCAATTCTTCCTCTGTGAATCCTCGCCCTATAGCAGCATCTAAGGCATCGTAAAAATTAAGCAGGAAGATACCACGAGAAAATTTACACACGCCAAGAGCATCGTAGATTGCCATGAAATTTTCCATATCTGCAATTTCCTGTCCTTTATTTTTACTGCTCAACCTGTCGACACCTTCATACTTCCAGAATTTCCCCGTCAGCTCCAATGCATATGCTGCCGAGCGTAAATGACACGCTCCTCGTGGGGAAGTCATGAAGGCGAGAGCCATTCCTTTAATTCCACGAACATCATAGGCAGGAGGCTCAAGCTTGTTTACATGAACAGCATATTTGGTGGCATCGCCCCCAAGCTTCGCTGCCATCGCTGCCACACCTTCCGCCATTTCATTGCCAATGCCCTCTCGCTTTGCTATCTTTTCTATCAACTCGAGCATTGCATCGCCATTTCCAAATTTTGCCTCTGTGCCTATGTCTTCTTTGCTCAGCAATCCGTTCTCATACAAATCCATAACAAATCCTATGACGCCTCCTGTTGAAATTGTATCCATTCCGTATAAATCGCACAACTCGTTTGCTTTCGCCACTGCCTCGATGTCACCAACGCCGCAATTGCCGCCCAAGGCAAACAAAGTTTCGTATTCAACACCATCAAGCATGCCTTCATATTTTCCTTTTAAAACAAAAGCCTTTCCGCATGGCTTTGGACACTGGACGCATGCTTTATTCTTCAAAACATATCGGGGAGCCCAGTAGTATGGGTCAATTTTCTTTCTATCATCAAATACACCTTCTCTCCAGTTCCTTGTTGGAAATGTTCCTTTCTGGCTATTCATCCATTCCAAGAACTCGCCTGTTCCATATTTTCCATCATCCTGAAAAGAAGGATGGTTTATCATCGTTGTATAATACTGCTGGAATAACTCATACATTTTATCTGGTTTTGCAACCTTAACATCTTTACTTCCATATATTGCTATGGCTTTAAGATTTTTGCTTCCCATGACAGCCCCTATTCCCGCTCTTCCAAACTGACGTTCATCACAATCGATGGAGGCAAATTTTACCAGCTTTTCTCCTGCAATGCCTATAGAAGCAACAACAAAATCCTTGAATTGCTTTCCTTCATCTTTCCTTATTATTTCTTCTGTTTCTCTTGTTGTCAAACCAGCAAGATGGCTTGCATCTTTTATAACAATTTCATCATCTTTTATCACAAGATAGGATAGCTTCTTTGCCTTTCCTTTTATTATAACTGCATCATAACCAGCCTGCTTCAGAACAAATCCTATTCTCCCACCAGATACAGATTCAGCCCATCTTCCTGTCAATGGTGACTTTGAAAAGAATGAAACCTTACCAGCAGTTGGGAATATCGTTCCCGTAAGCAAGCCTGGAGCAATAACAATTATGTTATCTGGAGAGAAAGCATCTTTGCTTGGATCCATATATTTATTCATGAAATACGCTCCAAAGCCGTCGCCGCCGAGGTATTTCAAGGCAAAGCTGTCGCCAATAGCTTGGCGTTTTCCCTCTTCCTTTTCCAGATCAATAAACAAAATTTTTCCACCATAACAACCATTTTCAACATACATTTTCATCCCTCCACCAGTTGCAGGGCATTTTGGGAGCAATATTTAACGCACTCGGGCTCGCCACCACACAAATCGCATTTATAAGCCATCTTCTTATGAATATGTATGGCATTGAGTGGGCAGGCAAGTTCGCACAAACGGCAGGCAACGCATTTTTCTTCTATAACTCTGACTATTCCATCCTCGCCCTTTTCAATTGCATCAAACTTGCAGGCAGCGATGCATTCATAATTGCATTCATGGCCTTGGCTGCATACATGCGGAATATCTTCTGTAACGCTCTTCTTTTCTATTCTTATTCCTGATTTATATCTGTTGACGAGACCAAAATGCCACATTGTGCAAACAGTTTCACAAACCATGCAACCAGAGCAATTTTCAGGAATTGCCTTTACATACATCAAAAGGTAATGGAAAATTTATTTAAAAACATTAGCAAACGAAATCCAGTATCTCCGAAAGTTAGCCAAAATCATCATTGTTAGCATGGCTTTTGGCTAACAATGATTTGGAAAATCGGCAATTTTTATTATATGACATCACAAATCTGCTTAAAATCATACTTCATTATCTC